>CBJLZK010000064.1:0-5716 GCA_966427515.1 uncultured bacterium
TGGACCAGTCGTTAATCTCGGCAGGGCTCATTTTGCCGCCATTTATAACGAGAGTGCCGCAAGCTTCGGCAGCTTTATTACGTGCAGATGGCTGGGTTGGGTCGTGTTCGCCCATATTTTGGAAGGCGGTATACCAACCGGCCTGCACGCCAGAAGCGTTGGGGTTCGTAATCTGTTCGATCCGCAAGCCGCCAGCAGGGCGTTGGGGGTCATTATTATTAAACGGTTTGCCAACGGCCACGCTGTCGACACGTGACGCCATACCGTTCGCGAAGTTCGGGCCAGTAAACCAGCCGTCCCAGACGCCATGCTCGAAAGCAAGGGTGCCAACTACCGTAGCGACTGCGAACAGCCCCATTTTTCCACCCTTTGTCTCAGGCCAAAACTTCTTAGCCATACTTAAACTCCTTCGTCCGTGCTCACGGTACACGGTTTATCGTGCCCACACTCTAGTATCAACATGACAGTTTGTCAATGCGGTGTGGTAACTGTTCGCTGACACCTGAATTACCTAAGCATAAAATTGACAAAATGCTAATGTTTTGTTATTGTTATATTTGTAAATCATGAAAACAAAAAGTTACAAACATCCTAACCATCTACCATCCGTCCATGTCAGGGTTGAGCGGTTTTTCCGACATCGTAGCTTTCTGAGTGTAGTGCTGATGGTTATGGCGCTTGGTTTGGTAAAGTACGAAACCCACGTGTTTGCAATAGTGCATGAGATGTACTACGGGCAGGGAGTGGGCTTTTTGGCTACGTACGGCCATCACGACGAAATTACGCGGATGCCAATCGACTATGGCAATAAAGTTAAGCACACCCTTGTGGCTGGAGATGCGGGCGAGTAGTGTTCGCTTTTGAGCGTTAGACACTACATATGTGGATATTTTTGAAACAGTGGCAAATCTGTGGATAAGTGGTGTGTAAACACCGCTTTTTTAGTGTAAAAGGACTTGTGCGTGGGTAACAGTGGGTAGTATGATCATGTCAGTGGGTAATCGTGGGTAGCCAAGAAAGCGAACCCAACGAAACAAAAAATACAAAAACCACTGCAAATTAAAACAATATATGTACCAATGGCCACGGTAGACTATTTCCAACGTAAACTTGACGACAAACGCCGGTTAACAATACCGGTCGAACTTCGAGACGAGTTTGCTAGCGGGGTAGTTGTAACCCGGGGATTCCAGAAGTATCTCCACCTATATCCCAAATCCGTATGGGACGAGTTGGTCGAACCGCAGCTACAGGGCAATATCCTTGATGAGCACGTCGCAGACCTAAATGTACGATTCCGGATGGGCAAGATAGACGGGGCAATGGATGTAAAGCAAGGCCGGGTAAGCCTTGAGCAACACCTGTTGGACTACGCTGGGATCGACAAAGAAGTCGTGGCGGTTCGCGTAGGTAAGTACTGGAGGCTTATGGCTGCCGAGACAATCTAACGCACATCTGCGGTACAGAGCTCCTTAACAATTTAGGCACGAATAAACGAATGAAATCATTCGAGGTCAGCTACTCGGCAATCAACAAGTGGACCGATAGATACCACTTTTAAAAACTATTGCACCTTTCTCAAAACACCTCCCAAAACTCCACCTCACACATAAGTCTCTCAACTTCGATTATTTGCACAGTAAGAAGTTCAAATGATAACTTTTTTAAAGTTCTCAAACTCACCAAATTACTTCTTTACCTACCGGCAAATAATCACCACAAAAACAAAAACACCAAAAAAACAAAAAGTTGATTGCTGAATAGGTGACCTTGCTAAAACAAACACCATAAAATAAAAACTAAGGTGACCTTGGTCGAAAGATTGAGGTACACTAGCAAGCAAGATGCACCAAGATAACCAAAATCAATTACACATTCCAGTACTTTTAGACGAAGTCCTAAAGTATCTAAAGCCAACAAAGGGTGAATCATACCTGGATTTGACTGGCGGATACGGCGGGCACGCCAGCGAAATACTGGAGCGAACCAAAAACCCTGAAGGGGCCATTCTGGTCGACCGTGACAGCAACGCAATAGCCGAGCTGGAAAAGCGATTCAAAAAACAGGATGTGCGGCTCATCAACGCAGACTTTTTGTCGGCGAGCGAAGAGCTACGTCTGGAAGGGAAGCAGTTCGATCTGATTTTGGCTGATCTAGGAGTATCGTCACCGCACCTTAACGAGGCGAGCCGTGGTTTTTCGCTCAAAAGCGATGGGCCACTCGACATGCGCATGGACCAGTCGCAAAGTCTGACTGCAGAGCGGGTAGTTAATACCTACTCGGCAGAGGAGTTAGCTGACATTATCAAGCGCTATGGCGAGGAACCTAAAGCCAAGCGGGTTGCATCACTTATCGTGAACAACCGGCCGTTTATCACCACCAAACAACTCGCCGACATTGTTGCCAGGGCATGGCCAGGGCACAGCAAAGTCCACCCAGCGACCCGCACGTTCCAAGCGTTGCGTATCGCGGTAAACGACGAACTTGAGCTATTACGCAAGAGTTTGCCGATTTGGATGGATGACCTGTTAGCACCTGGAGGCCGGATCGCCGTCATTAGTTTCCATAGCTTGGAAGACCGTATCGTCAAACAAGCTTTTGCCGACAAGGCAGGGGACAGGTATGACGCACAACTCCGACTCCTTACCAAAAAGCCAGTCGCAGGCAGCAAAGATGAATTAGTTTCCAATCCGCGAGCCAGGAGTGCTAAACTCCGCGCCGCAGCGAAACAAAAATAACCAAAAAAGAAAGGGCAGCACACATGCAAATCCGCATCAAAAACGCTACCCCACGCGCTTACAAGGTTCACGTTACTGTAGCCTAGTAAGAGCTCCACGGCTTTGGAGAGTACTGATTGGTCTCGGTACTCTCCACCAAAAATAAAAGTAAGCAAAAAGAAACAAAAATTATGACATATTCAAGTTCACTCGCTATGCAGCGCAAGAGCGCGTTTGCTACCCGCAATCAAAACGCAGTAAGTTTTCGCACTCGCGAGCGTACTTTGGGGCCAATTAGCAACACTATTATTCTGATCGTCCTAGCATGTACCTTGGGCCTTTTGTACCTGACCCAGGTAACCAAGACCAACGCCTACGGGTACACAGTCAACAGCCTGCAGCAGCAGTCACAGCAGCTTAAGCAGGAAAACGACGATCTCCAGGTTGCCTCAGCTCGTCTGCAGTCTTTGGACCGCGTCCAAAACAGCGACGTTGCCAAGAACATGACAGCTACCGCTCCCAGCGCTACGCTCCGAGACTAGCGTATACTTTATATAGTTATGCCACCAATTAGCAGCGGTCAATTCGCCAAACCGATCAAAGCCGTCCTGCGTGCCCGTTTATGGTACGTATTGACGATGGTTGTGTTTGGCGTTTTTTTAGTACGGCTATTTTATCTGCAAATCATTAAGCACGACTACTACAACCATGCTGCCGCGGTTGGCCAGCTTAAACAGTACGAAATTAATGCCAAGCGCGGCGAAATCCTAGCCCATGACGGCAACTCTACAGTTCCAATCGTGCTCGACCAAGAACTCTATACTGTATATGCCGATCCAACACTGGTAAAGGACGCTTCCAAAGACGCTGATACGCTGGCGCAAATCCTGGGCGGCAACGCTGCGGACTACCAAAAATTATTGCAGGCCAAAGATACTAGGTATGTGGTACTTGCACACAAAGCTACAAAGGACCAACAAACGGCTTTGCTCGACAAAAAATACCCTGGAATTGGTGCTCAGTCCCAGGAATACAGGATGTACCCCAATGGGAGCCTGGCTTCGCAGCTGCTGGGCTTCGTGAATAATGACGGAGTAGGGACGTACGGCATTGAACAGGCACTCAATAAGCAGTTGTCAGGCACCAATGGTGAGCTAAAGGCAGTGACCGACGTGCGCGGTGTCCCCTTGGCGGCAAACACTAATAACGTCCTCAAGAACCCTGTATCTGGGCAAGATGTGGTGCTGACTGTTGACGTGGCAATGCAAAAACAGCTGGAGGACATCTTAAAAAACGACTTGCAAAAAGCCCAGTCAGACAAGGGTAGTGCCGTCATTATGGACGTCCACACGGGGGCAATTAAGGCTATGGCCAACTGGCCGACATATGACCCTGCTAACTATGGTCAGGTAGATGATAGCTCAGTGTTTATGAATGCAGCAGTGAGCCACCCAATTGAGGTAGGGTCTAGCATGAAGTCCCTGACAACTGCTGCCGCCCTGGATTCCGGCGCTGTCCAAGCCAACGAAACCTACTATGATCCGGCGCACTTTACGATCGATAACTTTAATATTACCAACATCGAAGAAGATGGTGGCGCAGGCACCAAGAGCCTTGGCGACCTCTTGAACTTGTCGCTTAACACTGGTGCTACATGGCTATTGATGCAAATGAGCCAGCCGGGCGGCACCCAGATTACCCAAAAGGGCAGGGACACCTGGTATAACTACATGGCCAATAAATATGGCTTTGGTAAGGCTACGGGGATAGAGCAGGGGTACGAAGCTACCGGCTCGGTGCCAGATCCGGATCACGGCTACGCCCGCGACCTTACATACGCCAACACTGCCTTTGGGCAGGCCATGACGGCCACGCCCGTACAGATGGCGGCAGCCTATTCAGCTATGCTAAACGGTGGTACGTACTACCGACCGCGCTTAATAGACCAGTACGTTGCTCCTGATGGCAAAGTTACAACAGTTCAACCAGATGTCGTGCGCCGGGACGTGGTCAGCCCTAAGGTGAGCCAAGAGATGGTGCCACTGTTGGAGTACGTGGTAGAGCATCACTATTTCCCACGCCCATTTGACGAAAACACCTACAGCGTCGGTGGTAAGACTGGTACGGCTCAGATTGCTAAGCCTGATGGCGGCTACTACGATAATGAGTTTAATGGTACGTATTTGGGTTTCGTAGGTGGCGACCAGCCACAGTATGTGATCGCTGTATTTGCCCTTAAGCCTAAAGCACCGGGTTATGCCGGTACGTCCGCAGCCCAGCCGATCTTTGGCGACCTAGCCCATATGTTGATTGATAAGTTTAACGTAACTCCCAAGACTAAGTAATGTCGCAGGATAAATTCACAAGTAAGGTATAAGCAAACCTTGCCAACAGGCGGACATGCTATAATGATTACAAGAATTTTCAACAAGGAAAAACATGGAAACGTTGCACATTGCCGTTGAGACAGAAACCCTGATTCGGATTCTGCTCTTAGGCTTCCTAGGATTTTTATTAAGCATGCTCTTAACACCTATCTACACCACTTTGGCATACAACGGCCAGTGGTGGAAGAAGCCCCGCACGACGGCGACTACAGGCGAAAAAGCTAAAATATTCGCCAAGCTTCACGCCGAAAAACACAAACGCCTGATCCCGACTATGGCAGGGATTATCGCGATTGTAGCGACTTGTATTGTGACTGTGGCCTTCAATTTAAGCCGTGCCGAAACCTGGCTGCCTGTGGCAGCTTTTGCTGGCGCTGCTGGTGTGGGTTTACTGGACGACATCATTAACATCCGTGGTACAGGCTCGGGCGTGGCAGGGTTGCCGTCCAAGATCAAGCTCCTGCTAACCACCTTAGTAGCACTTGTGGGTGGCTGGTACTTTTACTACAAGCTAGACGTCAGTAGTATCCATGTTCCGATGATGCATGGTGCATGGCACTTGGGCTGGTTGATCATCCCATTGTTTGTGCTGGTGGTTGTGTCTACGGCTAA
>CBJLZK010000065.1:0-5693 GCA_966427515.1 uncultured bacterium
GCATCTTAGAAGGGCTTATCTGACGCCCGATAAGCTGAAGTAGCCATGGGGAGGGCTACGGGAGCAGACGCTGAGAAGCGTTTCGGGTGACCGGCGCACACTACGTAAACGCAGTGCGGTCGCTACTGCCATTGCCCTAGTCGTGCGAGACCAGAATCGCGTAGTCCAGGGCAAGCGACGTTCGTATTCTCCTGCAAATGTCGCAAAATATCAGTGATCTGGAGCACAGATAAGCTCTGATATTTGCAACACTTAGGCTCCAAGGTTATAGTTTGTGATAGGAGAACCCACATGGACGAGTCCGTTATAGCAAAAGTTGAGGCATTTTTCGGCAAATACACCTTACGCTCCCTTAAGTCCGGTGAGATATTAGCTCAAGCAGGCGAAGACCTACCAGGTATCTTTTATCTGCAGAGTGGGCGCGTTCGCCAGTACGACATTTCCGAGCATGGCAACGAGCTGGTGCTCAATACTTTTAAGGAACACGCTTTCTTCCCTATAGCCTGGGCGTTAAGAGGTGGTCCCAACCTATATTTTTACGAAGCCGTCACGCCGGTAACGTTCCGATGTGCCCCTGCCGATGAAGTTATACGCTTCCTAAAGGAAAATCCAGAGGTTATGCTTGACCTATTGGCTCGCGTCTACCGTGGTACCGACGGGGTATTGCGCCGTATGGCCTATATGATTGGTGGTGGTGCCCGCCGCCGGGCGCTGTTTGAACTGTACGTCGCCGCTGAACGGTTTGGCCGTAAAACTGATGAAGGTATTGTTATCGCCATGCACGAAGGCGAATTAGCCCGGAGTGCAGGCCTATCCCGTGAAACCCTATCCCGCGAACTCCAACCTCTTAAAAAGTCAGGCACTGTGCGGATTAGCCGTAAAGACATCTTGCTTCGCGACCTTAGCGCACTCGAGCGCGAACTCGGTTTTGAAGATTAATAAATTATTAGGGGGATTTTATGAAGGCAGCGCAGATTGCACAGTTCGGTCATGCCGACCAAATTAAGGTGGTAGAGGCCGATAAGCCAGTGCTCAAACCAGGGCAAGTCCTGGTAGAAGTTCATGCAGCCAGTATTAATCCATTCGACACAAAAGTCCGCGAGGGCGCGATCCCATCTCTTAAGCTGCCAGTTACACTTGGAGGCGACATCGCTGGTGTAATTGCTGAGGTTGGTGATGGCGTAACAGACGCCAAGGTGGGCGATAAGGTCTACGGACAAGCTAATGCTGTCGCTGGCAACAGCGGCGCCTTTGCTGAATATGCAGCAACTGGCGCAAGCCAGGTTAACCATATGCCAGCCAACGTCGATTTCCGTCAAGCTGCGGCGCTACCGCTAACCGGCTTGAGCGCCCTGCAGGTTATCAATAATCATATGCACCTACAATCCGGCCAAAAAATCCTGATTCACGGTGGCGCTGGCGGCATTGGGACTATGGCCATCCAAATTGCTAAACATCTTGGTGCGTACGTGGCCACTACCGCCACTGGCGATGGCCTAGCTTACGTCAAGGGCCTAGGTGCTGACGAAGTTATTGATTACAAAAACCAGCAGTTTGAGCAACAATTGAGCGATTATGATGCTGTGTTTGATACCGTCGGGGGCGAAACGTACGCTAATTCTTTTAGGGTATTAAAACCGGGTGGTATTGTAGTGTCGATGTTGGAGCAACCCAACCAGGAACTCGTGCAGCAGTATGGCGTCAGTGCGGAATACCAGCAGACCCGTACGACACCTGAAGATCTTAAAACCTTAGCGGATTTGGTAGAACAGGGTGTTGTTACTGTGCATATTGACGCTACATATCCGCTAGACCAAGTGCAGCAAGCCTTTGAAGCGCGCGAGGGCGGTTCGGTTAAGGGCAAAATTGTTATCGATATTGCTAGCTAAAGTGCAGGGTAATCGCCATGGCAATGATCGCGGCCAATAAGAACCAAGCGACAATATCGGTCCCGCTGCGCATGCCATCTCTAATGGCTTTGCTATATGGCAGATTGTCGGCGTTTAGCCGCACCCACCCCCAGTTAACGAGCAATAGCCCTGCCATGCAACCAATGCAATAAATACAGAGCGCGTTAATCTTGTAGGTGCTTTGCCATAGGAACCACAGCCCAAAGACTAGTGTAAATAGCGATAGTCCTTGTACGCCAATGCGTAACTGGTGCGGCATGCGGCTGCCACACCAGCCAGCTACAGCGAAGGCTGTAAAGACAGTAAATAACACCAAACACATAATGGAGTTTGGGAAGCCAAATACTGAGCTTTGCCACGAATCCAGGACGTTGCTACAGCTAAAGACGCTATTGATGTTGCAGGTAAGTAGGGCGTGCGGGTTTTTGAGCAAGGCGAGCTTTTCGAGAGTTTGCAAAAATGATGCAACCATTCCGACGGCTGCGCCAATGGCCATAACTGCATATATTGTCCGGGCTTTCATACGCCCATTGTAGATCTGAGTCTGCGGGTTAACTGTTAGGGTGGTCACTTTGGCGCTCAATGCGCTTAAGGACGGTTGCCAAATCTATGGCCTTACCCATGACGGGTTTCCATAGGTCGCCAGTCTGGCGTAGGCGTTCCAGGGTATTTTTGATAGTAAAGTCACTAGGGCTTAGTTTGTCCGTGACCTCATCCCAGTTAAGAGGTGTCGAGACCGTGGCGTCAGGAGTAGGCCGGACCGAATACGGCGCTGCTAGCGTTTGGCCCTCGCGGTTTTGCAAAAAGTCTAGGTAGATCTTGTGTTTGCGCTTTTCGGGAAGGCGTTCGACACTTGTCAGTTTAGGCTGGCGCTGATTGACCTCAAGGGCAATAAGGTGTGCTAGGTTTTTGGCTTGCTCGTAGGTATATTTGGCCCCCATTGGGATAAAGATATGGATGCCAGTCTTGCCTGATGTCTTGGGGTATGCGGGAATCTGCCACTCACTACAAACATCGTGCACAGTCTTGGCTACCTCGACGACATCGGTAAAGGTAACGCCTTCGGGATCGAGGTCGATTACAATCCAGTCAGGCTTATCCAAATGTTTGACGCGCGAATTCCAGGGGTTGATTTCGACACAGCCCAACTGGACCATGTATAACAAAGTGTCCAAATTGCCACCTACAACCCAATGCAAGTTTGCGTTATTAGATTCAGAAAAGATATCGGCGCTTGGTACCCAGTCGGGTAGGTGCTCGTTATTTTTTTGGAAGAAACCCTCGCCAGTAATTCCGTTAGGCATGCGTAACATGGAGCAGGGGCGGTCCTTGAGATATGGCAGGATGTAGTCTGCGACTGATTGGTAGTACTTGATTAAGTCGCCCTTGGTGTACTTATGCCGTGGAAAGAAGACTTTATCCAGGTGTGTGAGTTCCAGCGAAGCGCCTCCCTGGGGTTGTGGCTTAGCCGGCGGTGCCGCAGCTTTGGGCTTTTCGCGGTGAACTTGTGCAGGTTTTTTATCGGGGCGCAAGCCTTCGTATTTTGGCTGGCGCATATAGCCCTCACTGGTCCATTCGCTAAAGGACATCTCACAGACAAGTTCGGGCTTGACCCAGTGCACCGGAGCATTAGGCTTAGGTTCTGTAGCAAAAGGTGACGTTTTTCGTTCTAGTTTGGTCAACTTTTCGGCTAGCAATTTGCGTTGGTCGTCAGGTATGCCGCCGCCTGAGTGGCCGGTATATTGGAATTCACCTTTCTCAAAAACGCCAACCAGTAGCGAACCCAAATACTTCCTGCCACCCCGTGGCTCGGTGTAGCCGCCAATAACCACTTCTTGCCTTAGGTGGGTTTTAACCTTGAGCCAATCCTGTCCGCGGTCGTCTTCGTGGTACTGGCTGTCGGCACGCTTAGCCACCATGCCTTCCATGTGCCGTGCTTGCATCTGTTTAAACAGGCCTAGCCCATCGGCTTCAATATCGTCGCTAAAGCGCAATACCTTATTACGTGGCAACACGATTTTAAGGAGTTTTTTACGCTCCACAAGCGGCATGGTGCGTACGTCATGGCCGTCACACCACAAGATGTCGAAGACGCAGTAGAGCAGTGTGCCGTGCGGATCCCTGTGCCAGTTCTGGAGCCATTCAAAATGGGCGGCACCTGATTCGTCTACCACTACAATCTCACCGTCGACAATAATGTCGTACTTGAAGTCGAGCAGTGCCTCGACTACAGGCTGGTATTTTGCAGTAAAGTCATTACCGGCCCGTGAGTATAACTCAAAGTTATTATTGTGCTTGCTGCCTATAGCCCGGTAACCGTCCCATTTGATTTCGAACAGCCAGTCTTTGCGGTTGAATGGTTCGTCCACCAACGTGCATAGCATTGGTTTAACGGGCCATGGCTTGGCACGTTTAGGGTACTTGGAAAGGTCGGGAAGTTTATTATGTGCGCCTAAATCGTCGACATGCCTGTGGCTTTTAACCGATTCGTCCTGCTTGGTAATGTCGGCAGAAGTTGCAAATTTGTCGCCCTTTTTGACCAAAATCCAGGCGTCGTCCTCGGTATCGTGCAGCTTAATGAGTGCAAATTCTCCTTTTAGTTTTTGGCCATGCAGTACAAACGTAATATGGCCGTCTTTGAGCATTTTACGCAGGACTGCACTTTGCTTGTTGGATTCGCCTTCACGGGGTTCGTACCAACCCTCGTCCCAGATAATAACATTACCTGCGCCATATTCACCTTCAGGGATCACGCCCTCGAATTTGCGGTATTCGTAAGGATGGTCTTCGGTTTGGACTGCCAAGTGGTGTTGGTGCGGGTCCATACTTGGCCCCTTGGGAATGGCCCAACTTTTGAGGACGCCATCAAGCTCCAGGCGGAAATCGTAATGCAGCCGCGAGGCGTGGTGCTCTTGTACTACAAAGGCCAAGCGCTGGCTCTGGTTTTGTTTAACAACACCCTCAGGCTCGGGTGTTTTGGCGAAGTCACGGCGCTTAAAATACTTGGCCAGCCCCACGCCCGCTATCCTTTCAAGCTGGCTTTGAGGGCGGCCATTAGGTCACCGGCTGTTGTTGTGTCGGGCTTGGGCTTGGAGTTTTTGACAGGCTTCTTGCCCTTAACCTTATCCTTGATCATTTCCTCGAGCTCCTCGGTGTAGGTATCGTGCAAGTCCTCGGGAATAAAAGGTTTGGTTTCTTGCTTGACTAGCTTGAGGGCCATTTCGACTTCTTTGTCGGTAAGGTCACGCTCGGTAGGGAAATGTAAGTCACTTGGTTCTCGCAAGTCAGTTGGAAAGCGCATTTGGTTGAGCACTAACGCCCTGCCAACTGGCTTGATGGCAGCGATATGCTCACGTTCGTGCATTACAAACTTGGCCACCGCTAATTTGTTGGCTTCATGCAGAGCTTCACGGAGCAGGGCATAGGCTTTTTCGCCACCTTTGACTGGTTCTAGATAGTATGGCTTCTCGAAGTACCTTATATCTATGTCATCCTCTTCCACAAACTGGCGGATGTCGATGGTTTGGGTTTTCTTGGCGTCGATACTTTCTAGCTCTTTTTTGGTGAGCACGATGTAATCACCGTCGCGGTATTCATATCCTTTGACGATGTCGTCCCACGGCACTTCCTCACCATCTTTGCGGCAGATGCGGGCATAGCGGATAGGCGCATGGTCGTCCTTGTGGAGCATGTCGAGGTCGATGCCCTCATGCGGGTTGGTACCGCTAAATAGCCGTACCGGAATATTGATTAGTCCAAAGCTGATTGATCCGTTCCAAAGTG
>CBJLZK010000066.1:0-5680 GCA_966427515.1 uncultured bacterium
GTATAGAACACTGTCGGTCACTCTGACTTCAACCGTGGCCGCTCCTGAGGACGTCGGCGTGTAGTTGAAGATAACGTTGGTTGGTGAAGAAGTAACGTTCTGTGATTGGACCTTGTTGCCATTGATGTAAAGCTCAACGACGCCAGGGAACTGATCGCTGTTAATGGGGTGGTTGCCCGCTGTAATAGCTGCGTTAAAGGTACAACCAGAGGCGTCACAGGTGTCTGGAGCTGTCAACGTCACCTGAGGCTTAGTGTCGTCACACTTGTGAACGTCGTCGGTGCCGCTTACGGATGAAGATGAGCCCCCGTTGACAAAGATGTCTGCCGAGAACGCGTTATCGTTACCACCGTTAACGGTTTGCTTGGCAAGGTCAGGCGTACAAGATGTAGCAGCCTTATTAGAAACCTTGTCGATAGTCTGAGTGCCGCTTACCTTGGTGTTTGGCTGGTACCAAGATGGGAAGATGTCTGGGTTTGGACTTGGTTCAACATCACCGTAGTGGATGTGGCGGGTCAAAACGTAGGCAGGCATCATCTTGATGTCGGCAGGCTGCTTCCAGTTGTTTGCCTTAAGGTTGGCATGAGCTGCTTCCATAACACCACGCGTTAGTGGTTCAGTAAGCTGCTCCATGGATGCGCCAGTGGCCGAAAGGTCCTTGTTACGCATGTGGTTGCCTACCCATGATACGACTGCATATTGCGTTGACCAACTGGTCATCAAACCGTCGTAACCGTTGTTGGTGGTACCGGTCTTGATGGCAAAGTTCCAACCATTAAACCTGTGGAACTTGTAGCCGCCTTGCGAGAGCTTTGTACAGTTCGTATCGGTACAGCTACCTGGCAGGTAACTAGCTTTTGGATCGGAAGCCATGTTGTCTACGATGTAGGCGCTGTCTTGTTTGATTACCTGTTTGCCTTGAGGCTGCTTCCAGGTATAGATAGCCTTGTTGTTGGCGTCGACAATCTTAAGGATGTACGTACGGGGAATGGCGCTACCTAGGCGTGCAAGTGTGGACAGGCCGTTAACGTGGTCGTCGAGGTGCAGGAAGGCACCGTCACCGATGGCCGCTGCGCCATAACATTGGGTAGTTTGTGTCAGGGCTTCGTCTGCATAGCAGTTGTAGGTGCGCGACTGGTTCTTGTTGTCCATCATCGCCGAGGCCGTATTAATGACCTTGTTGATGGAGTTGACGTGCCCGGCACTTGTGTCGTTTGGTACTGCCGAAAGCATTGCCTTTACGGCTGGTACGTTACGTGAACCGCCGAGGGCATACCGGAGGGTAACAGGCCCAGGGTAGATAAAGTCGTAGTCTTCCAGACAGTTACCACCATCCTTTGGCTTGGCCTTATTGGTACAAGGATAGCCAGGTAATGGGGCTTGGGTGTCGTATAGCACCGAACCAGCACCGACATTATTGTTATTATCAATAAACGTGGTGTAGTCGTATGGCTTAAAGCTTGATCCTGGTGGGATCAAAATACCAGCAGCATAGTTGTTCTGACCGTGATCTGCGTTGTTAAAGTCGGTACCACCCACCAAGGACACGATTTGGCCAGTAGGTACATCTTCGGCCACGACAGCTTCTTCGTCGGCTGCGCCTCCGGTACGGTGAGTGATGTTAGGGATGTTATTCTGGACGATTTGCTCAGCTTGGCGCTGCAGGTTAAGGTCAAGCGTAGTTGTAACCTTCCAGCCACCTCGCTTAACGGTTTCGGTGCCATAGGTTTGCTCGAGCTCTTGCTTGGCTGCTAGGACGAAGTAAGGCGCGGTAATACCGTCGTACTTAGGCTGTTGGGGCTTCACTTCGGCAAGGACGTCAAAAGCTTTGGCTTGGTCGGCATCTTGCTGGGTGATCATCTTTTGCTTGGCCATCTGGTCCAGAATGTAGTGTTGGCGGCCAATCAAGGCGCCAGAATCGTACAATGGGCCATAAGGCGAGTAATACGAAGGTGACTGCGGAATAGCCGCTAGCATTGCCGCCTCTGGCAGAGTCAGGTCTTTGGCGCTCTTGCCAAAGTAGTCACGAGCACCGGTTTCGACACCATATTCGACGTTACCGTAAGGAGCGATGTTAAGGTAACCGTTCAGGATGTCATCCTTGCTATATTCGCGCTCAAGTTCGACGGCTAGGATAAGTTCCTTGACCTTACGGGTAATCGTACGGTTGTCGGTCCAGTTCATGTTCAGCTTAACCAACTGCTGGGTAATCGTCGAACCACCTTCTACGGCGCCACCGCCACCGGTAACGTCGTGAACGCCGGCGCGAAGAATACCTTGTGGGTCAAAGGCACCGTGCTTATAGAAGTTCTTGTCTTCGATAGCAACGGTAGCTTCTTTCATGTATTTAGAGATACTCGAACCGCCGACAGGGATACGCTTTACTGCATCGTAGTCCTGCCACAGAACAGTTTGGCCAGAGCGGTCATAGTAGGTAATGCTACCGCCGAGCTGGTCGCCAGAGATGTCTTTGATGTTGGGGAGGTCCTTGCGGAAATATGCAAACATGCCCACCAAGAGTAGGAACATAACAACAATGCCAACGCCGATGATTTTGAGGGCCATGATGCCGCCCTCGCGGCTGAACCAGTACTTGGCCTGGCGCTTAGGATGCAAACGGTACAAGATCCGCTTCCAGCGTTCCTTTGGCAGTGTGCTGAGATAAGCAGCACGCTTACGGGCTTTAGCCTCGCGCTTGGCGCGGACCTTTTCGCCCAGGCTTCTATTGAGCTTAATGGTGTTGCCGCTTTTCGTTGTGAACGAATTTTTACCAGGGCGGCGACGTCCTGGAGTTCTATTGGTATCTGGCATTAGCTTGCTATTCGCTCCGTTGCATAGTTACTGGATCTTATTATAGCAAACGAGCCTGTTGAGCATGCAAATGGAATCGCGATTAACGCACAGCTTCTCTTAAGTATAGAGATCAGATATAATTATGATCAATATGAAAGATTTGGATCCAATCCGTCATCAATACCTGTATAAGAGAGTACTCGGCCAGCGCGATTATTATTCGTATTCTGGCTAAGTCCTGAGCTCGCTGGCGCTCGTGCGGAATCGCCAGAACACGAACAACAATCGCTCCGTACCAATCATCTTATACAAGGAGAAATAAATATGTCAGATATGACACTTTCGGAAGAACTCAAATGGCGTGGATTCGTCAATCAAACAACGTTTAAGGATATTTCGGTCATTGATGGCGATCCTATCAAATTTTACTGGGGTGTTGATCCCAGCGCTCCATCGATGACAATCGGTAACCTTGCCGCGGCCATGATGGTCCGCCACTTTATTGACCACGGCCACAAGGCTGTATTGCTGGTTGGTGGCGCTACGGGCTTGATCGGCGATCCCGACGGTAAGGCCGAAGAGCGGACGCTCAAAACCAAAGAAGAAGTCGAAAAGAATAAGGCTGGCCTTGCAGCGCAGTACCAGCAGATTTTTGCCGGTGAATCCATTGATATGGTCGACAATTACGACTGGTTTAAGGATATGGGCTACTTGCAGTTCTTGCGTGATGTTGGTAAGCATGTGCCAATGCGCCAGATGTTACAGCGCGAGTTCGTACAAAGCCGTTTGGGCGAAGAGGGCGCAGGCATTAGCTACGCTGAATTTAGTTACGTCTTGATCCAGGGTTACGATTTTTTGCACCTAAACCGTGAGATGGATGTGACTTTGCAGCTTTGTGGCTCCGACCAATGGGGCAACTGTATCGCTGGCGTGGAACTCATTCGCCGCATTACCGGCAACGAAGCCCATGTTTGGTCTACGCCACTCGTAATTAACAGGGCAACTGGGAAGAAGTTTGGTAAAACCGAGGACGGTGCCGTCTGGCTTGCTCCTGAATTAACATCACCAACCCAGTTTTACCAGTTTTGGATTAACTGCGACGACGAAGGTGTCGAGGATTACCTCAAGATCTACACCTTGCTAGATAAGCCAGAGGTGGACGAAATTATGGCCCGTCACCGCGAGAACCCTCGTGAACGCTTTGCACAAACGCGTCTGGCCCAAGAAGCTACCAAGATTGTCCATGGCGAAGCCGAAATGCACATTGCCGAATCAGTGACAGCCTACCTAACCGGCAAGCAACCTGTAAGTGAAGCAGATGACACCACCCTAGCGGCAATGCGCAAGGAAATCCCAAGTGTCAAAGCCCAGCCAGGCGACGACTTGCTTGACGTACTTGTTGCAACATCTTTGGTTGCCTCCAAGTCGGAAGCGCGCCGGCTATTGCAGGGCAATGCCATCGCCATTAACGGCGTAAAAACTGCCAAAGAAACACTTGAAGAAAGTGACTTCCAAAATGGCCGTTTGCTCATCCGCAAAGGGAAGGCCTTTAAAGACTCTGCGCTTGTCGAGCGGGCGTAATGGTATACTGGGGCTCATATGAAACAAGAACCTACTAAGCAAGTTCCTCAAAAACCTAAAAAGAAGGCCGACCAGTACAACGACCCCAGCCACAACTACCTCCGCTACTGGGACCACCGTCAGTACGAACACGCTGCCGAAGAAATGGCAATGCGCCGCCTGCTGGACGGCAAGCACTTCAAGACTGCTGTCGACGTTGGCGGTGGTTATGGCCGTCTCTGTGTCTTTTTGGAAAAGTACGCCGACAAAGTTACTTTGGCCGAACCTAGCCAGCAGCAGCTGGACATCGCCAAGGACTTCCTGAAGGACCACCCAGAGGTTGATCGTAAACTTATGCAGGCCGACGACCTCAAGTTTAAGGATGGCAGCATCGAACTCCTGACCATGATCCGCGTAATGCACCACTTACCAGATCCTAGTGTAGAGTTTAGCGAAATTAGCCGCGTCCTGAGCGACGAAGGCTATGCTGTGATCGAAGTAGCCAACTATGCTCACATGCGCAATCGCGTAAAGCACTTGCTTAGGGGTAAGAAACTGCCCACCGAACCAGTAGACATCCGTTCGGCCGAGCACCGTAACAAAGACGAAATCCCATTCGTGAACCACAACCCAGAAACCGTGATCAAGCAATTGGCTCACGCTGGCCTGAAGGTTGACCGCATCTTGTCGGTATCTAACCTACGCAGCACTACACTAAAGAAAATTATGCCTCGCAGTATTATGTTGGCTATCGAAGGCATTTTGCAGCCACGCGTGGCCAGCACATATTTTGGCCCAAGCATTTTCTTTTTGGTTAAAAAAGCCAAATAGTAGCTTTTTAGGCAACAATATTGTATACTTACTCGCGATATGAGCGAGATGAATAGTAATATACCCGCACAGGGCGACGAAGAAGACGCTTCTTTTACCGAGAGCTTTCAAGTTATGCACGACGACTTAGTGTCACTTGGTGCAGGTGAACAGGCGATATCGGGCACTGTTATTGACGAAGAAAGTGGCGCTGCCTTTAGGGTAGGTTACCGCGTACTTACGTTACCACCTAGTATTATCCAGGTAGTAATTAGCCCTAGCCATGATGCATACACAGTCACTCGTGTACGTGTTGATGCGGTCAATGATACTCCTATGGTTGAGGTAAGCCGTCAACAAGCCGACCTTACATCTGACCCGGCACTGTTGGCTGACGCCCACGCTATGGATGCTGGCATGGTAGTACTTGAGGGACGTGGCCTAGAGCCTACCTTCAACCAAGTGTGCTTTAACGTCGAAGACTTCGAACTTGACGTTTAAAAATACAGCGAGCTGT
>CBJLZK010000067.1:0-5515 GCA_966427515.1 uncultured bacterium
ATGATATTTGGTATTTTGTAAAGTTTGTAAGATTTTTCCAAGCGTGACGCATATGCTTAGTGTACTGTATTCTGGAATTATGCGAACATTTCCTGAAGCACCTGATTTCTATTTTTCACTTCCTGCGCTCGAAGCTGCTGAGGCTGCAGGGGCTATTGCCCTGGACGCCACTGTTGAGGGCCCCGATGGTCTACAGGCTATGCTCGACTATGTCGAAGAGCGTAGCGGCAAAGCTTTGGCTGGCCGGCTAACGAATACATCCTTTGTAATTATGCGCGGTGACCGTGATCCACGCCTAAGCGAAGGCCACTACTTTCAGGCAAGCCCTGATTATCCTTTCTTGCCTTCTGACCAATTAGGCCAGCCGCCGCACGAATGGACACCAAAGGATGACCTCACTAACCGCAATGTTCTAGAAATCAGACCAAGGTTATGGCACGGGAGCCTTGCCCCCTATATTGCTATAGCCGTAATGGGACCACCTCCCGAAGACCATGCGCTCAGCGCTGGCATTGGAGCATGGGGCCGGCAGTTTATAGACGCCTTCACCCTGCCCGATACTAAAAAGCACCAGATTGAAGCTGAAGTTAGCAGGCGTTTCCCAGGCGCTGTAGTTTTGCGTAGGGCCATAGAACCAGATACACCAGCAGCGGCCTAGGCCATTTTGACGCGGACCATAGCATGGCGGATGACTTCGTCACCAAGGATGTAGCCAGCTTGGAGCTCTTCGCTCACGACTTCCTCGGTGCCTTCGCCGTCTTCCATACTGACAGCTTCGTGAAAGCGGGGGTCAAAGGGCTTGCCAACGGTTTCGATGCGCTTAACGCCGACTTCGTCGAGGGTCTTTTCGAACTGTTTAACGACACCTTGGACGCCTTTGATGTAATCGTTCCCTACGAGGTCTTCGGGGACATGTTTAAGGGCACGCTCAAAGTTATCGACTACTGGCAGCAAGTCCCGAACAACGTTAGCTTTTACGACATTCTTTAAGTTCGCAATTTGCTCGTCGTGACGACGGCGCAGGTTCATGGCGTCGGCGCGCTCACGCTGCAAAGCCTCGGTTAGTTCGGCAACTTGTTGCTCTAACACGTCTTCGGTTGCTTGCAGTTCATCTGGGTTATCTTGTGCGGGTTTGTTTTTAGTCATATAACACCTCCTCTAGGGTTTCGCCGGCACGCCGTACTAAGTTCATAACGTCACGGTAGCTCTGGCGGGTGGGGCCAAGCACACCAATATAACTGCGGTCCGAATATGGGCTGTGGAACCGGCTAATGATCAGTGAACAACCTGCGCTGCGGCCAATGGGGTTCTCGCTACCGATGTACACGCTTAGCGGCTGGTTAGGCGCTGCTTCGCGCAGCCACGGCTCAAGATTGTCGAGCAGTTGCGCCACCTGCTGGACCTGGCTGCGGTTCATAAATTCTGGCTGGCCAAACAGGTTAGACAGACCGCTCATGTACAGTTGGTTGCCAATAGTGGCCATCCCCAGGTTATGCGTCAGCTCTACCAAGGTATCTACGGCGTTGCGGATGGCACGCTCGGGCACGCCACTATCTTGGACCCTGGCGGTCAGCGCGCGTTCGCCACGACGCTCAGCGAGAGTGTCTTTGTCTTTGCCTTCGGATAAGTTGTTTACGTAAAACCTGTAACCTTTATCGGTTGGTACGCGGCCAGCGCTGGTATGGGGTTGAGCGATGTAGCCCAAGCGCTCCAGTTCGGCCATTTCGGCTCGGACAGTTGCCGAGCTTACGTCAAAAGCTTTGGCTAGCAAGTTAGAACCTACCGGGGATGCTACCTCGGCGTACTGCTCTACAATTGCGCATAAAATTTGCTGTTGCCTATCAGTCATAATGCTTAACTTTCTTATGTAGTGTACCTTTGCTAGCACTCTGTAGTCAAGAGTGCTAAGGCTTAGGTGTTCTAATGCTAAACGATTGAAACGCTAGAGCGTGTCCAGCAATGCCTGGGTTCGCTTAAACAGTTCGGCTGCCAAAGCACGGTTTTGCTGTTGTTCGGCGGGATCGGCAGAGCCGTTTTGGACAAGGCTATCGATTTGGTGGGCGGCGTGAGTAACAGTTGCATTAACAATAACCGTTGCGTAGGTACTCTCGGCAGCTTCTTTAAAGATACGTACTGCTGTTTCCATACGACGCTTGTACTCGTCAGGTGTCATCTTGCCGCGTTCAGTCATACGACGCTGCCACTCATCAAAACTAGGTGGCAAGATAAAGATAGCTACCGTGTTGGGCTTAGCGGCAACTACCGTCTGAATGCCACCTAAGTCAACTTCGTTAATGGCGATCTTGCCTTCATTCAACGCATCCTCTAGTTCACGGATACTAATACCCGATACTTGCTGGCCATGAATAAGCTCTGCTTCGAGGAACTCGCCCTTTTTAATGTCGTCGAGCATTTCGTCTTCATCACGGAACCAGTACTCACGTCCGTTTTGTTCAGGGATACCGTCGTTTACGCGTGGCGGACGGGTAGTATCGGAAACAATAAAGTGATACTTGCCCATGCCAAGCATGAAATCAATAATCGTATTGCGACCAGCCGAGCTAGGACCCGTGAGCAGTACAAGTTTTGTTTTATCCAGAACCTTTTGGGCCCGGGGACCAACATGGTAATTGGCTAAGGCCGCTTCGAACGCCTCGCGGTGAACGAGATGAGGCGTCGTGTGTAGGTTTGTGCTTTCCATGTACTTACTATACAGAATCACTCCTCGGGCACCAACTTATGTTTTAGGCGTCTTTGGAGTGATAGTTAACGATGTTAGGGTGCCTACAGGTTAACGCCTTATACCTAAAAAAGCAAGGGTCATTTGTGCCTCGCCGGATGGTAACAATATGTGCCATATGGGAATCCACATGGCGGCTTGCATGACCGAGGTTGCCATCCGATCGAGACGAATGAATAATATGCAGTTCTGCTTTTGGCTGGCAAGCGCCTACTAACAGATGATATTGTTGTTTTATTATCAATATTAGCGGTTTTGAAGCTCTTTGAGCAATTGGGCCACTAGGTCACGGCTCGTATACGGATTGGCTGCCGATGCCGCACCCAAAGCTGCCTGGGTGAAATCGAGTGTTGCCTGGGCCAGGTCGTCGTTAACTACAAACAACATGTCGGGGTCTTCCAGGGCATACCGCAACGAGCGTCCAGCCTCAAGCATCCGGCGCTCGAGTTCTTCGGGCGTAAATTCGTGAGAAGTTATGCGTTGCTGCCAAGCTTCCCAGCTTGGGGGCAGAATATATACCGAACGCACAATCTTAAACGGCAGCGCCTTAAACACAGGCATAACGTCGGCCATGACTGGCATTACAGCCACACCCTCGGTGGCATAGTCTTCTGGCGCCGTGGCATATAATGCACCGTTCTTACTGGCTGGCACCACCTGGACATATTCGCCAGCGCCAATACGTTGCTGCATGTCTTCTACAGTGCAAAAGTGCATGTCGACACCATCTTCTTCGCCTGGACGTGGCTCACGTGACGTGGCTGATACGACAGGGTGCAGGGCAGGGCAGCGAGCGATGGCCGCATTCATCAAAGTTGTCTTGCCTACAGCCGTAGGACCGATGACGGCTACAAACGTTACCTGTGGTAAGTGACTTAGAACTGCTTCGTTTGGTTGGTAATTGTCCCCCACCTGTATGCCTCCCTTAATCCCGCTTAAGCATTACTGTAAAGGCTTCGGCCGGAATATCAACCTTACCAAAGCGCTTCATACGTTTTTTACCCTTGGCCTGTTTGGCGAGCAACTTCTTTTTGCGTGATACGTCACCACCGTACAGATAGCCAGTCACGTCCTTGCGGTAAGCGCTGATGTCCTCACGGGCGATAAACTTACCGCCGATGGCAGCCTGCAAGCTTACCTGGAAGTTTTGGCGTGGAATCACCTCTTTGAGCTTGGCTACTACTTCCCGTCCAATATATGGCGCTTCGCTGCGATGAGCCATAATCGACAGCGCATCAACACGCTCTCCGGCTACATAAAAGTCAACGCGCACCAGGTCTTCGGCCCGGTAGTCTGCCAGCTCGTAGTTAAAGGAGCCATAGCCCGAAGTTATGCTCTTAAGCTGGTCATAAAAGTCGGTTAGCAGGTTAGCTAGTGGCGCTTCAAAGCTCACCAAAGCCCGCTGATCGACATACGATAGATTTTTGTGCAAACCGCGCTTGCTAGCAATAAGCTGGATCACACCACCTACGTAATCTTGCGGTACCACGATCTCGCCCTTGATCCACGGTTCACGGATTTCTTTGATCCGGGAAGGGTCTGGCAAGTCACTGGCGGACTTAATATCAAGTTCGTCACCACTCAGCAAAGATACATGATAGTCGGTGCTAGGATTAGTAACAATCAGATTGAGGTTGTACTCGCGCTCCAAACGCTCACGTACAATGTCCATGTGCAGCAGCCCCAAAAAGCCAATGCGTACACCAAAGCCTAGGACCGGTGAGTTTTCGGGCTCAAACTGCAGGGCAGAGTCGCTAAGGCTGAGTTTTTCGATGGCGTCCTTGAGTTCTTGGTAAAATTCGTTGCTCTCGGGGAAAAAGCCAGCATATACAAACGGCTTAACATCTTGGTAGCCTGGCAGGGGTTCTTTGGCGGTAAGACTTGCAGGTACGGCCAAAGTTACAGTGTCACCCACCTTAGCTTCACGGGTCGATTTGAGGTTAGTCACAATGTAGCCGATTTCGGCAGTATTGAGTTCGGTGGACGGCGACATGTCGGGCTTGAGCGCGCCGACTTCCAGTGCCAGACCGTTACTGTTTGTGGCCATCATCTTAATTTGGGCGCCCTTTTTGATCTGGCCGTCAACCACACGGACGTACAAAATAACACCACGGTAGTCATCGTAATAGCTGTCAAAAATCAGGGCACGGGTAGGCTTGGTAACTTCGCCTTTCGGCGCTGGGATTTGGGCAATCACTTGCTCCAGAACTTCTTCTACGCCCATGCCGGTCTTGGCCGAAATCAGCAAGATATCTTCTTTGGCACAGCCAAGCAAGTTCATGACTTCGGCGCTTACGCGCTCAACGTCGGCGGCTGGCAGGTCGATCTTGTTAAGCACAGGGATAATCGTAAGCTCAGCAGCCATAGCCAGGTACACATTGGCCAGCGTCTGGGCTTGGATACCCTGGCTGGCATCGACTACTAAAATAGCACCTTCGCAGGCTTCTAGGCTGCGGGAAACTTCGTAACTAAAGTCTACGTGGCCAGGGGTATCGATCAGGTTAAGCTCGTAGCCTTTGTACTGCATACGCACAGGGGCAAGCTTGATGGTGATGCCTTTTTCGCGCTCCAGGTCCATTTTGTCCAGGAGCTGTTCCTTCATCAGGCGTTTATCGACAGTGCCGGTCACCTCCAACAAACGGTCAGCCAGTGTAGACTTACCGTGGTCAATATGAGCAATAATGCACAAGTTCCTGATGTGCTCTTGATTCCTTACCCCGTAATTATAACAGAGGTAACCAGATACGCGTACTACAAACTAATCTCCTGGATTCG
>CBJLZK010000068.1:0-5487 GCA_966427515.1 uncultured bacterium
GCAAGATGGGGCAACGTACTATATTCATGCTAAGGTTCACGATCCCATTACTGGTAGTGATAGCAGTTGGGGTACATCAATCCCGTTCCATATTGATATGCGGACTGGCAAAGATAAGTCGCAAGCCTATGATACGGCCGGGCCGGTAAGTGTAGACTTAGCCACCGGCAACTTATCGACAGGTGCTGCCAGCCATGCTTCAACAGCTCTTGGTGGCGCATTGGGCGTGAGTATGAATTACAATTCACCGCTTAAATCTAGGAATGGCTTGGTAGGGCGGTACTGGAATGTGGCTACTAACTATGCGGGCGGATTACCGAGTGGTGCCGCGCAACTAACACGCGTTGACCAGCAGGTGGACTTTGACTGGAATAGCGGTTCGCCGTCGTCAGGTACTATAAATCCTGACTGGTTCTATGCAGCTTGGGATGGGTTTTTCGTGGCACCGCAAGCCGGTACTTATACCTTTGGAGGTCTCAATGACGACTCGATGAGTGTTACCGTCAATGGCCAGCAACTATATAGTAGTAGCTATTGCCCGCCCAGTACGCCATGCTACGGCACGTCTAGTATTACGCTAGCTGCTGGGCAGGTGGTGCCAATCCATATCGAGTACGAAGAGATCTCTGGAAACGCTAGCGCGCACCTTTATGTAAAAGGCGACGTAAGCACAGCAGGCATGGTAGTGCCAACCGACTGGCTGCAAACTGGTGTTCGGCCAGTGGGTACTCCACATGGTCTAACTGGCAACTATTTCAAGAATGACGGCACCAACTCGTTCACGTCTCCTAATAACACATCGTTCTTGAAGCGCATTGATCCTTACATGAGCTTTAACTGGGGCACAGGTTCGCCGATCCCCGATGGCCCAGTAGATTTTATGACCCGATGGACGGGTTATGTCACAGCGCCAGTTACTGGTAGCTACAACTTCGGAACACGTAGCGACGATGGCGCTAAGATTACGGTTGGCAGCACGGTTGTCTTAAATGACTGGACAAACCACAGTGCTCCATCGACAACGAACTGGGGGAGCTCCATAAATCTTACGCAAAACGTGCCAACATTAATTACTGTCGAATACTACGATATGGGCGGGCCGGCCAGCCTTAGCTTGTACGTGCAAAGTAGTGGTAACCAAATTCCAGAGCAAATTGTCCCGACCAATTGGCTGTCTCCCAGCGCTCAAGTATTGCCCGACGGTTGGAGTTTGGGGCTGGATGCAAGTGGCAACGCCAGCTATAGCCATCTGACTGCAAACCAAAGTAGTGCCGTGCTTACCGATTCAACTGGTGGCACTCATGAATACGCTTGGACCGGCAGCGGCTATAAACCGCCCACAGGTGAAGACGGCATGCTAACGCACAACGCTAACGGTACCTACACTCTAGTTGATGTTGATGGCAGGACATATGTCTTTGGCGCCGACGGCACTTTGTCTTCGTTGACTAGCGCAGTAGATGACCGCCAGCCTGCAGCCTTGCAATATGTTTACCAACAAACACCAAATGACGCACCAACCCATCTGTACCAAATCAAAGATGCCGTTGACCCATCACGCAATGCAACACTGTATTACAGTGGTGACAGTAATTGTGCTGTGGCGCCTACTGGCTTTGACGCTAATGCCCCTGCGGGTATGCTTTGCGCCGTTATAACAAACGATGGACGGGCAACTAACTTTTATTACATGGATGGCCAATTGGCGCGAATCGTAAAACCAGGTAATGAGACCACAGACTTCCGCTATTCTAAGGTTACAAACGCCAATGGCGACACTGTAGGTTATCAAATGCATTCAATCAGGAATAGTTTGGCTATGGATGCCGTAGCGGCTGGCCAGCAAACCGATGACGACACGGCTAATACAGTTATGGGCTATGATATCTTAGGCCGGGTTACAAGCATTGCGCAACCAACACCATCCACAAGCGTGGCGAGACTGCAAAGTACTATCGAATATCTACCGGGCCAAAAGAGCTATGTGGACTCGAACGGCAACACAGTGCCTGGTTATACAGGTATGACCAAAGAGCACGTAACCAATGCTACTGAGCCCAATGGCTATTCGCGCCGGGTTAAATACGACAATCTGTTCCGTATGGTTGAAGATACGGATATTGCTGGCCTGAGTACGACTACTCAGTGGGACCCACAAAAGGATCTGGTTTATAGTACGACATCTCCAACTGGGTTAATGACTACGACAGTTTATGATGATGAAGACCGGCCGGTTAGCAGCTATGGCCCAGCGCCAGCCGCGTGGTTTGACACGTCAAACCCCAAAGCACAAGTTCCGCTAAGTAGTTATGCGTCACAAGTCCCACGAACGGACACGGCATACGACGGCGGCCTAACCGGCCTGGCAGTTGCTTATACCGCTGCAGATACCCAGCCTGTTGCTGACATGATGGCTACCGGCGAGACTATGACCCGAGGCCAGTCCAAGTACTCAATGGACCGCCGCTTCCAGTTTATTTATCAGCAAGACGGTAACGTAGTCTTGTATGGTCCGAATGGTGCTTTATGGGCTACTAATACCACGGGGCAAGCTTCGACAGGTCTGGTTATGCAAACTGACGGTAACCTTGTGCTCTACAACAACGGCACGGCCGTGTGGGCGACCGGTACAGGAGGCCAGGGTACGGCAACTTTTGTAGTACAAAATGATGGTAACGGTGTAATCTACAAAACCGGCAGTGTAGCGATGTGGAGCACGGGTACAGGAGGACAGCCCGTAGGCGGCGGCCTCTATGCAATAGACCTGACTGGCGCACCGTTGTTACATGCCACCAACATTGCCACTGACGGCACAATTTCTAGAAACTTTGGCACTGCTTCGCCTGTAAGCAATTACAACGGGCTTTGGGGCATGCGCTTAACAGGCAAGATGCGTCTGCCATCGACGGGTACATATAACTTCCGTATAAATTCAGACGGTGGTGTACGTATGTGGGTAGACGACAAGCTGGTCATTGACGACTGGACGGAAGGGTACGACCGTGACCACACGGGTACCTTTACGGAAACGACAGCAAACACGCCACATCGCGTAGAGGTAGACTACTTCCGCTCTGGCCGCCCAAATACAGATGACACATTTGCTCTGTATGTGACTCCTCCAGGTGGCTCGGAGACAAGTGCAACTGCACAATACTTCTCGCCAGACTACAGCTTGCCTACGTCAACCAAGACGTACGACAGCACGTTAGGTAACAGCACGGCAACGGTTAGCTATGGTAGCACTCCTGAGCTAGGTTTGCCGCAAAGCGCCACCATTGACCCATCTGGGCTTAACCTTACATCGTCTTTAACATATGAAGCACAGGGTGCAAGTGGTAGCTACCTGCGCCAGACGAGCCAGGTCGCCCCAGGCAATACCAGCAGCAACCCGACTTATACGTACACTTACTATGGTGCTACCGAAACACGTCAGAACCCATGTGATACAACCAAAACATACAAACAAGCAGGCATGCTAAAGACAGTTACGAATGCCAGCCCGAACGGTGGCACCACAGCGGGCATTACTACCGAAAGTGTTTACGACGACGCAGGACGTGTGGTGGCAACCCGCTCCAACAGTGACGCATGGACTTGTAACACCTACGACAGCCGTGGTCGCATAAGCGCCACAACAATCCCAGCCTTCAACGGTGCAAGCGCCCGAACTGTTAATAATGACTATGCCGTTGGTGGCAACCCGCTTGAAACAGCAACTTGGGACGCTAATGGCACTATCGCCAAATGGACAGATTTGCTTGGGCGTACCGTAAAGTACCGTGACGTTTATAATGACGAAGCCAATACTACCTACGACCAATTTGGTAGGACTACCCAAATCACGAGTTTGGCTGGTACCGAAATCTTCGACTACGACAACTACAACCGCCTAACAGATCAAAAGCTTGACGGTACAGTATATGCCACGATTACATACGACCAGTTTAGCCGAGTTGACCACATCAGCTATCCAAATGCCGGGCAGATGAAACTAACCCCAGGCTTGGATGGTATGCAGCGGAACAATAGTGTGACGTATACCTTGGGTGATGGCACCACAACATTGTCAGATGCGACCACACTAACCCAAAGCAACAGGGTGCAAAACGACACGGTGACCGCCGGTAGCAATCAGCTGGCAGCAACCTACGGTTACGACGGTGCTGGCCGCCTTACGACCGCTAATATCGGACCTCACTCATACGCGTATGGTTACGGCACTCAAAGCTCTACCTGCGGTACAGGTAGCAACAAAAACCCGAATGCTGGCAAAAATGGCAACCGCACTAGCCTGACAGCCGACGGCGTCACAACCAACTACTGCTACGACTACGCAGATCGCCTAGTGTCTGGTACTGGTTCGTTACTTGGCAGCATAACGTACGACACGCATGGCAACATGACCCACATTGGCACGCCCGTAGGCACAAGCCCCGAAACATACTTCTACTACGACAGCAGTGACCGTATTGCAGGGATGGAGCAGTATGACGCCAACGGCCTTGGCCAAGCAATGTACTACGACCTAGACGTCCAAGGACGTGTCATTGGACGCTACGGCAGTGACGTTTCAAACTGGAACTGGACCAGTCGCCCCGACCGCTACTACGGATATGCAGGTGCTGGCAGCGGCCCAAGCTTTGTTGTGGATAGCAACTGGAACGTCCTCGAAAACGACATCCAATTAACTGTCGGCGTACTGATGACGGTCACGCCACAACAGACTGGCAGCAAGCAAAAAGAATACAGCCTGCCAAGTGCCCTTGGCCGCACTATGTTAATGACTGACGCTAACGGCGCCAACATTAGCAACGGCAATGGCCCACTGAGCAGCTTTACCTACGACCCATTCGGTAACCCACTAACAGGTAGCGTACTTGCAGCAAACACGATTGACGGTAGCTATAGCTACGGTGGCGGTGCCCGCGAAAAGATGACCGAATCAAAGCTAGCGATCACTCCAATTGTGATGGGCGCAAGAATGTACCTACCAACGCTAGGGAGGTTTACATCGCTTGATCCGGTGCCTGGCGGAAACGCTAATGCGTATGTGTATGCGTTGGATCCGATTAATGGGAGCGATTACAGCGGGAGGTGCTTTAGCCTGCAAGGTTCGTGTGGGGATACAAGCTACTTGCAACCAGCAGCAAGTGTTACGCAATCTTCATCTGGTGCGGCGGCATATATCCAGCCTGCAGTAAATATCACACGTTTCCAAAGCGCGGCTTCTTATGCAATCAACCAAAGGCCGGTTCTAAAATCAGTGCCAGCAAAGCCAAAGCCGAGAGATAATTCGACAGCGATGCCCGCTGCGATCGTTAGTAGAATCGGCGGAAGTATTGTTAGCGCTGCAAAAGCTGTAGGAAGTGGGGCTGTATCCGCTACAGAGTGGGTTGGGCGAGGCGTGGACACCGGTATTGAAAAACTTGGTGATTCATCCTCTCATATTCTGGCTGCAGCATCGGGCTGTGTAAGTGGTGCTCT
>CBJLZK010000069.1:0-5451 GCA_966427515.1 uncultured bacterium
GGCTTCCAAAAAGTAATAGTAGGCCTGAGCCGTGGTGGCGAAGCCGTTCGGCAGGTTAATGCCCTTGGGTGCCAGGTAGTGATACATTTCACCAAGAGAAGCGTTTTTGCCGCCGACTTGTGGAACGTCAGGTAGGGTTATGTCCTTAAAGAACCGTATGTGCTTGTACATGTCTCATCCCATTTTTGTTAGCTTTACTTTAATGTGCATTGTAGCTTCTTGGGTTATGGCTATCTTTGAGCTAGAACACACTTAGCAGTAGCCAGATCTGTTAAGCGTGCGGGGGTGTAGTATCGATTTTGACCGTGGCTGCACTCTGGCACAGACCTGCATCTGATACGTCATATATACTGATCTGCCCAAATGGCATTTCTAGCTGGGTTACATCTTCGTCGCTAATTGATTCCATGTATTTGGTGAGCGCCCGGATGGTGTTGCCATGCGCTACAACCAACACGTTTTTGCCATGACACAGCTGGGGCAAAACAGTGTCTTTATAAAACGGCACAACGCGCTCGTATACCATCTTGAGCGTTTCGCCGCCTGGTACCGGGACGTCCCAACCACGGCGGACCTGTTCAAATGCTTCTTCGCCAATTTCTTTTTGGACTTCCCACTTGTTTTTGCCGGTGTACTGGCCGTAGTCACGTTCATTTAGTGCTTTGGCAGTAATGGTGGGCGCGTTGAACATTTGGGCGGTGTCTAGCATGCATTCCAGGGTTTCGCGGGTGCGTACTTGTTCGGAGCAATAGGCGACGTCGACAGCAACTCCTAGTTTCCGGAGGGCTTGGCCGAACATTGTGGCTTCCTTAAAGCCCTTTTCACTCAGCGAGATATTGGTAATGCCCGTCCATTTACCTTCGGCGTTCCAGGTTGATTCAGCATGCCTAACGACCAGCAGTTTCCCTATGGTGGGCGTTGGCGGCTCGACCTTATTTGGTGTTTTGCCGTACCAGTAGTCAATAATATTCTGGGCAGTTACTTGGTTAATCCGCCCGATTGCCTCGACGGTGTTAAAGGCGTTGTGCGGGCTAATCACGACGTTCGGCATTTTTTGCAGGGCGGAGATTTCGACGCTGTGGCGCAGAGTGTCCTCTGGGAGGGTTTCGCTACGGAGCAGGGCCGTCTCTTCGTGGTAATTCAGGAGCGTTTCGCCCTCGACGACATCTATGGCGGCGCCGCCAAGGTGCCCATTGTCTAGTTGTTCAATCAATGCGCCTGTGTCTACCAATTCGCCACGGGCAGTGTTTATTAGGATTGCACCTTGTTTCATTTGGCCTAGCCGCTCGTTGTTCATGAGGTGGTGTGTGGCAGGCAAATATGGCGTATGGAGCGATACGACGTCGGCTTGCCCAAGCAGGTCTTCCAGACCGACATAGGTGAAGCCAAGCTCTTTTTGGAGTTCCGGCTTGGGGAATGTGTCGTAGGCAATGGTTTTCATGCCAAAGCCATGGGCGATCCGCAGCGCCTTTTGGCCGATATGCCCTGTTCCGACAACACCAAAGGTCTGGCCTTGCAGGTCGTGGCCCCGTAGGTCTGCGGGATCGAACTGTTCACCCTCGGCAGCTAGTACCGCTGGTAGCCTGCGGGTGAGCGCCAACAGTAATGTAAAGACGTATTCTGCCACCGTGGCTTCACCATATGTCGGCACATTAAGCACGGTTACGTCGTGGTCTGCCGCGGCTTCGAGGTCAACATTATTAAAGCCTGTCGATCGGCAGGCGATGACACGTAAACGGGGCAGAGCTTCGATGATTTCGCGGGTAACAGTGCTGCTTACAAAAACAGAGATAACTTCGGTATCAGGGTTCAGATTATCGGGCGAAAGCTTGTCGGCAACATACTCCCAATGGTGGTCGGTGTTGGCAAGGCCAGCCGTAAGCTGCTTTTCGTCAAGATCGGTCGCGTCATAAAAGTAGATCAAGGCCATCTATTTGTATTATACATAAGCAGTTTGTAAAGAGTGTGATGATGCTCAAGTTTGCCCGTGCTTTGCTCGTTTCAAGCGCTTATGTCTGTGGTACACTGATAGTGATTAAGGGGGAAGGGCATGTTCACCAAGAAGACTATTAATGATATTGACCTGCAGAGCAAGCGCGTGCTCATGCGTGCCGACTATAATGTACCGCTCGACGACGATGGCAATATTACCGACGATTACCGCATTCAGCAATCCGTCAAAACAGTAAAGGCGCTCCTAGAAAAAGACGTAAAGCTGGTTATCTGTTCCCACCTGGGACGCCCCGAAGGCCCCAATGACAAAAAGTTTAGCCTAAGGCCAGTTGCTAAGCGCCTGAGCGAACTCCTGGGCCAGGATGTCCAGTTTGCCGAAGACTGCGTTGGGCCAGAGGCCGAAAAAGCTGCTAATGCCCTGCAGCCACGCCAGATCCTCCTGCTCGAAAACTTGCGTTTTCACCCAGAAGAAGAAGCTAACGATGATAACTTCGCCTCCCAGCTTGCCCGCATGGGCGAAGTATTCGTGCAAGATGGTTTTGGTGTGGTGCACCGTGCGCATGCCAGTACCGAGGCGATCGCACACCATTTGCCGGCTGTGGCTGGACTCTTGCTGGAAGCCGAAGTTGATTGCATTACCAGGGTTATGGATACGCCAGAACGCCCGCTGATGGCTATCATTGGTGGTGCCAAGATTTCGGACAAGATTGAAGTCCTGAACCGTTTTATTGATATTGCCGACATCGTGGCTGTGGGTGGCGCTATGGCCAATACTTTTTTGGCCGCCCAAGGTGTTGACGTGGCCAAAAGTAAGTACGAGCCCAACGACGTGCCCGTCGCCAAGGACATCATGGCCAAAGCCCGCGAAAAGGCCAAAGAAAAGCGCTTTATTTTTTACCTGCCGCAAGATGGCGTGGTCGCCAGTTCCCTAGACAAGACCGCCAAGACCCGTATCGTCGATTGGGACGCCCATTTTATGGCTGAAGTCGAAAGCTACCCTAAGGCTCCCAAAGAGGAAACCCGCAAGGTCGAAGACGACGAGCTCATCCTAGATATCGGCCCGTTCTCTGGTGCTTTCATCGCTGGCGCTATCCAGCTGGCTAACACAGTAGTCTGGAATGGCACCATGGGCGTCACTGAAACACCGGCGTTGCAAGGTCCAGTTGGTCCATTCGCCCATGGTACAGAACTCGTTATCGACGCCATGCTAGGCGACTACGGCCACCGGCCATTTAGCCTGGTAGGTGGTGGCGACACCGTTGGCTACATCGAACAACGTAAGTTAACGGGTGCTTTTAATCACGTCTCGACAGGCGGCGGTGCCAGCCTTGAACTAATGTCTGGCCGCAAGCTACCTGGTGTTGAAGCCCTACAGGACAAGTAGGTGTATTTATAACAATGCTTATGCTAAGCTAAAAATGAAGCTGTTAGATATGCAAAGAAAGACATTACTCGTTGCAAACTGGAAGATGAACCTGAATACCAGTCAGGCTAGTCTTGTGTTGCACCGTTTGCAAGAGCGAACTCGTATTCACCGTAACATCGAAATCGTACTGGCACCCAGCATGCTGGTGTTGCAACCCCTGAGCATGCAACTAGACCGCCGCAAGTTCCGCTTGGCCGCGCAGAATGCGTACTACAAAGACGAAGGCGCCTTTACTGGCGAAGTATCATTCTCGATGCTGCGTGATCTCGTGCACTACGTCATTATTGGCCACAGTGAGCGCCGCATTTATTTTGGCGAAGACTTGCCCCTCATTCGTGACAAAGTCGCTGCTGCTATCCGTAACGACATCACCCCAATTCTGTGCGTTGGCGAAACCAAACAAGAACGCAAAGAGGGCCAGACCAAGCAGGTACTACACGACCAAGTCACTACCGCCCTTAGCAATTTGACTTCCCATGACATATCCAAAGTGGCAATCGCCTACGAACCCGTCTGGGCAATCAGTACCTTTGGCGGCGAACTGGCCAAGCCAGACCAAGTTGCCGAAGTTATTGCTTACATCCGCCACCAGATCGAACAACTGTACGGCGCCAAAGTCGCCGAACGTGTCCGTGTTTTGTACGGCGGTAGCGTAGACGAAAATACCGTCCGTGGATACCTAGAAGTAGAAGGCTGCGACGGCGCATTGGTAGGTGGCGCCAGTCTGAACCCGTATAAATTTGCCGGCATCATCGAAGCAGCATACCGCCTCCAACACGACTTAGGCCAAGATGAATAACGAAGAACCCAACACACCAAAGCCAACCAATCCCAAGCCAAGACCCGTTGCTCCATTTGCCCACAAGAAGGTCTTTGACGTAGTCCGTCCCGGCAAAGCTCCAGCTTCGCCAACCTCCCGCCCCGTCATAACAGGGCATAAACCACCGGTTAAGGACGACCAGCTTGTGCAAAAGGGAGAGGGTGCCTACACTACCAACAACCCCTTCGACAAGCACGGCCTGATGTCTCACAAAACGGATCTGCAGTTCGACACGTCAGATATTGACGAGCCAGAAGCAGAGCAGGAGAGGCCTGCCGAAAAGCCAGCACCCACATCTACGCCTGCGCCTGCGGATGCCGCTAAGCCTGCAATGTCCGACCATGACCCGGAGCTAGAAGCGGCCCTGGCCGAACTCACCGGCAAGTCTGCCCCTACACAGACCAAGTCATTTGAGGTGGAAACTCCTGCGGCTCCTGCAGAGGACACCCCAACAGACGCCCAGGAAGAGATGTCGCTTATCGAAGACGCCGCCGAACCCGAAGATGAGACTCCGACCGAAACACCATATGAAACACCAACTAAAGAAACTGAGCCAGAACAAGACGAACCAGAAACAGAACCTGAACCTGAATTGCCTGCGCCAAAGACTAGTGACACCGAGGAGACTTCTGACCTAACGCCAGATCAGCTTGCCAGCTTACCCAAGCCAAAAGCCCAAGACCGTGACCTAGCCACAGCAGCCAAGGCAGCCCAACAAGCCGCCGAAGAATTCGGCGAATACAACCCCAACCGCACCCTAGACGTAGACGAACTACCCCAGCTAGGCCCCGACGACGTAGTAGCCGCTACCGGCGCACCTCAGATAGATCACGCATTTGTAGTGCAGCACAAAACCAAAACCCAATGGTGGGAATGGCTAATCATCGGTGCCATGATCGTCATCCTGGCCTTAGTAGCGCTGAACTTCTTGCTTGACGCGGGGGTTATTAAGCCTGGGGTCAACTTGCCGCATACGCATTTGATTAATAAAGGGTAGCTTAGGACGCTATAAGCCCTGTCTGAGGCTTAGCAATCATAAGTGCGAACTCCTGATTATGTGTTTTTGATGATCGAAGCAGTGTAAAACCAGATTTATTAAGCAGTCGAACAGTATCACGCTCTGTTAAGTGCCACAGGCGAATTAGAAGTAGAGATTCCCCCTTATCCAGCTCGATGCTGTTATTGTAAGTGCCTACCTTAAAGTTTAGGCTAACCGCTACCTTAAGCCTGACACGAATGTATCTGCATGTGG
>CBJLZK010000070.1:0-5431 GCA_966427515.1 uncultured bacterium
ACAAGAGCACCGGGAAGGAGGCTAAGTAATATGGGTCAAAAAGTAAATCCAACTCGCATGCGCCTCCAGGTCCACAAGGACTGGCGTAGCAAGTGGTTCGTAGGCAAGCGCGAGTACGCTACGTACCTCGCTCAGGATCTTGGCGTTCGCCGCATGATCCAGAACAAGCTTGGTTCATGTGCCGCAATTAACAAGGTTGACATTGAGCGTTCACCAAACCTCGTTACCGTAACTATTTCGACAGCTAAGGCTGGTGTAGTTATCGGTCGTGGTGGTGCGGGCGCCCAAGAGCTGAAGGCTGCTATCGAGAAGATCTATGGCGTACCAACCCGCGTTAACATCGAAGAAATTAAGAAGCCAGAGCTCTACGCTAAGTTGGTTGCCGAGAACATCGCCCACCAGCTTGAGCGCCGCATGAGCTTTCGTCGCGCTATCAAGTCAGCATCAGCTGCTACTATGCGTGCCGGTGCGCTTGGTATCCGCATTGAGGTAGCCGGTCGTTTGAACGGTGCCGAAATGAGCCGCCGTGAAAAGGAAGTAGCTGGTTCAGTACCTCTGCACACCCTTCGCGCTGACATCGATTACGCCAAGGTAGCCGCAAAGACTGCCGCCGGTATTATCGGTGTTAAGGTATGGATCTACAAAGGGGAGGCAAACTAATGTTAGTCCCTAACCGTACTAAATTCCGCAAGGTTCGCAAGGGTCGTATTAACGGTCCTGCAACTAGCGGCAACTACATCGCCTTTGGCGAATACGCTTTGCAGTCGCAAGGCAACGAGCGCATCACATCCCGCCAAATCGAGTCTGCCCGTCAGGCTATGACCCGCTACATCAAGCGTGGTGGTAAGATTTGGATCCGTATTTTCCCACATACTCCTGTGACTAAGAAGCCTCAGGACGTAAAGATGGGTAGCGGTAAGGGCAACCCAGAATACTTTGCAGCTAAAGTTCGTGCTGGTACAATCCTGTTCGAAATGCAAGGTGTACCTGAGGATGTCGCCCGCGAAGCTATGCGCCTAGCAGCACACAAGCTACCAGTTAAAACTAAATTCTTGGTGAAGGAGGACTAACCGATGAAGATCGCAGAAATTCGCAAACTGTCCACCGCAGACCTCACCACAGAGAGCACCAAATTGCGCGAAGAGATTGCAGAACTTAAGCGTCGCCTTTCGACTGGCGAAGTCCAGAACGTGCGTGTTATTCGTAACAAGCGCAAGGACTTGGCTCGCGTGTTGACGGTTTTGGGTGAGCAACTCGCAAAGGAGAACATGTAATGGCAAAGTCGATTATCGGTATCGTGTCTTCTAAGAAGACCGACAAGACCATCGTCGTTACTGAGCATGTACGCCTGACTCACCCTCTGTACCGCAAGCAGTACACGGTGACAAAGAAGTTCATGGCTCATGACGAAAAGAACGAAGCTCAAGAAGGCGATAAGGTCGTTATTGTAGAGACCCGCCCACTGAGCGCCCGTAAGCACTTTAAACTTGACCGCATTGTCGAAAAGGCTGGCGTAAAGCAAGTTGACGCCGAAACTGCTGTTTTGGAAGAAGCTGGCGTAGCTAAGCTAGAGCACGAGGAGGAGAAGTAATCGTATGATTCAACAAGAATCTCGCCTCAATGTTTGTGACAACAGCGGTGCAAAAGAAATTTTGTGTATCCGAGTCTTGGGCGGCACCCGCCGTCGTTATGCTCGCGTTGGTGACATCATCGTAGCTACGGTGAAGGATGCCAACCCACAGGGTAACGTCAAGAAGAAGAGCGTTGTTAAGGCAGTTGTTGTTCGCACGACGAAGGAAATCCGCCGCAAGGATGGTAGCACTATCAAGTTCGACGACAACGCAGCCGTCATCATTGGTGACGACAAGCAGCCAAAGGCAACCCGCATCTTTGGCCCAGTTCCACGCGAACTGCGCGACCTCGGCTACTCTAAGATCATTAGCTTAGCACCGGAGGTACTCTAATATGGACAAGCAAGTATACAAGATTCGCCTGAAGAAGGGTGACACCGTAGTTGTCCGCTCTGGTAAGTACAAGGGCCAAACCGGTAAGGTTGTAGCTACTCACCCAACAGAGAACAAGGTTACTGTCGAAGGTGTTAACATCGTAAAGAAGCATCTTAAGCCAAATCGCGCTAACCCACAGGGTGGCATCGTAGAAGTAACCAAGCCAATTTGGGTAAGCAAGGTCGCCATTGTCGACCCTAGCACCAAGAAGGCTAGCCGCATCGGCATGAACGTCGACAAAGACGGCAACAAAACCCGCGTATTCAAGAGCAGCGGCAAGGAGATCAAGTAATTATGGCAGAGAAGAAAGTAGCAACCACAGCTCGCCTTCGTGGTGAGTACAACGACAAGATTGCTGCCGAGCTTATGAAAGAGCTTGGTCTTGCCAACGTACACCAGATCCCTCGCCTCGAGAAGATCACCGTTAACGTCGGTTTGGGTAAGGCTAAGGACGATAAGAAGACTATCGAAGCCGCCCGCAACACCTTGAACAAGATCACTGGCCAGAAGCCTGTTGATACCATCGCCAAGAAGTCAATCGCTGGCTTTAAGTTGCGCGACGGTAACATGATCGGCCTCAAGGTTACCCTTCGTGGTGACAAGATGTACGAATTCCTAGACCGCATGGTAACTATCGTATTGCCACGCTTGCGTGACTTCCACGGTGTTAGCGGTAAGGCATTTGACCGCCAGGGTAACTACAGCCTGGGCATGACTGACCAATCAGTCTTCCCAGAACTGACCTTTGACGAAACAACCACCCCTCACGGTTTGCAGGCTGTATTTACAGTAAAGGCACAGAGCCCAGAACACTCAAAGGCACTGCTTACCAAGTTGGGTATGCCATTCGAAAAGGAGAACAAGTAATATGGCTAAGAAATCAATGCTAGCCCGTGACGCCAAGCGCGCCAAGTTGCACGCTAAGTACGCTGCAAAGCGCGCTGAACTCAAGGCCCTCGGCGACCTAGAAGGTTTGGCTAAGCTGCCTCGCAACTCGAGCCCAACCCGTCTAAAGAACCGCTGTGTAGAGACCGGCCGTCCACACGGTTACATGCGTACTTTCGGTCTGAGCCGTATTGCATTCCGCGAACACGCAAGCAAGGGTGAAATCCCTGGCGTAACTAAGGCTAGCTGGTAGGAAGGAAACAGACATGAGCAATATCGTTTCAACTGATCCAATCGCCGACATGCTGACCCGCATTCGCAATGCAATCAACGTGCGCAAGAGCGAAGTAAGCCTTCCTCACTCAAACGTGAAGGAAGCAGTTGCTAACCTGCTTAAGCAGAACGGCTTTGTAAGTGACGTTGCTGTTAGCGACGCTACTATTGGCAAGACCCTCAAGATCACCATCAATGGTGAAGACGAAAACGCCCGGATTACCGAGATCGTTCGCTTGAGCAAGCCTGGCCGCCGTTATTACGCAGGCGCAGCCGACATCCCAGTCGTCAAGCGTGGCCGCGGTATCGTTATCGTTTCGACCTCTAAGGGTCTGATGACTGGCCGCGATGCCAAGAAGCAAGGCGTCGGTGGTGAGCTTATTTGTAAGGTTTACTAAAGAGTTTATAAAGTAAGGAATAATCGATGAGTCGTATAGGAAAACTACCTATCAACATCCCAAGTGGTGTGACAATCACTGTCGACCCCGATTTCGTTACTGTGGCTGGTGCCAAGGGTACCCTCAAGCAGTTCACGATGCCGGGCGTAACAGTTACTGTTGCTGATGGCGTTGCGACGGTTACCCGTGAAAACGACGAGCCAGCCAACCGTGCTAAGCACGGTCTGATGCGCGCTCTCATCAACAACATGGTCGTTGGCGTAAGCCAGGGCTTTAGCAAGCAGCTCGAAATCAACGGTGTTGGTTTCCGTGTTGCTGCCCAGGGTACTGACCTCAAGTTTAACTTGGGTTTCTCCCACGATGTTATTTATAAGATGCCACAAGGCGTAACCGCTACTATCGAACAGAACAAGATTACTGTTACTGGTATCGACAAGCAGCAGGTTGGCCAGGTCGCTGCCGAAATCCGCGCACTTAAGAAGCCTGAACCTTACAAGGGTAAGGGTATCAAGTACGCCGACGAGCGCATCCTCCGCAAGAGTGGTAAATCAGGTAAGGACAAGTAGGTAAGAGTATGAACAAGCTACAACACAAGCTACTCAACCACGCGCTTCGCAAGAACCGCGTCCGCGCTACAGTGTCGGGTACTACCGAACGCCCACGCCTGAGCGTACACATCAGCAACCGCCACATTACCGCACAGGTAATTGATGACACCACCAGCAAGACACTCGCGTATGTATCAACCGTTGGCACCAAGGCTGCCAAGGGTAGCATGACCGAGCGTGCTGAATGGGTTGGCACTGAAGTTGCTAAAAAAGCTAAGGCTGCAAAGGTAAAGGCAGTTGTATTTGACCGCGGTGGCAACATCTACCACGGCCGCGTACAAGCTCTGGCTGACGCAGCTCGTAAAGCAGGATTGGAGTTCTAATCATGGCTGAGAACACAGCACAAGCCGCAGCTCCTCAGACCCAGGACAACCGTGACAATAACCGTGGCCCTCAAGGCCGTGGTGGTCGTGGCCAAGGCCCACGTGGTCGCCGTCCAGAGGTAGCTCCAGAAGAAAAGCAATTTGACGAGCGCGTTGTCCACATCGACCGCGTTGCCCGCGTAGTTAAGGGTGGCCGCCGCTTCCGTTTCCGCGCTCTTGTAGTCGTAGGTGACCGCAAGAACCGCGTTGGTATCGGTATCGCCAAGGGTGCAGACGTTACTGCAGCCGTTACCAAGGCTACCGAAGTTGCCAAGAAGCACTTTATTACTGTTCCTGTAAAGGACGGTACGATTCCTCACGAATCAGAAGCTAAGGTTGGTGGTGCACGCATCTTGGTCAAGCCTGCCTCACAGGGTACTGGTTTGATCGCCGGTGGTACTGTCCGTACTATCCTAGAAGTTGCTGGTGTCCACAACGCCCTTAGCAAGTCTTTGGGTTCAACCAACAAGGCTAACACTGCTTACGCTACTATCGAAGCTTTGCGCAACGTAGTGCCTCGTGAACAGTGGATTACTGCAGCTAACGACAAGCCTGCTAAAAAGGCAAAGGCGGAGGCTAAGTAATGAAGTACAACGAACTGAACATCACCAAGGCCAAGAGCGCTAAGCGTGTTGGTCGTGGTATTGCAGCCGGCCAGGGTAAGACCGCTGGTCGTGGTACCAAGGGTCAGATGTCCCGCACCGGCTCAAGCCGCCGTCCAGGTTTTGAAGGTGGTCAGAACCCTCTGATGCAACGCCTTCCTAAGCTGCCTGGCTTCAAGAGCCACAAGGTTCAGGCCGAAAACGTTTACACCGGTCAGCTCGACGCTGGTAAAGCAAAGGTTATTGATGCCGCTGCGTTGGCCGAAGCTGGTTTGGTCACCAACCCTTACGGGCGCG
>CBJLZK010000071.1:0-5289 GCA_966427515.1 uncultured bacterium
CCCCGCTTGGAAAAAGACGAGGACACTAGCTACATCTTCGTCCGTTATGCCTACAAAAATGCCGACGGCGAATTAACTACCATGCCGCTATTATTTGTCTTTGACAAGGACGCGGTTATCACCATTTCGTTGGTCAAGCTGCCTTGTTTGGACAAATTCCTCCAGGGCAAAATTGACTTTGCCACTACGCAGCGTGCCAAACTGGTACTACAGATTTTGCACGAGATGGTTGACCAGTACGACAACTACATTAACGGTACCAGTAAGCAGATTAAGCTGATCCGCTCCCGCTTACGTGGCCATGACATTACCGACCAACAATTTGTTGATTTTGTGATGATCGAAGATGAACTCAACGACTTCTTGTCGTCGTTGCAGCCTACCAACGCTACGCTTAATAAGTTGCTTCGCAACCGCTACATCCCATTGTTCGAAGAAGACCACGACCTTATCGAGGATTTGGTATTAAACAACGAGCAGTCTATCGAGGCTTGTAGTAGTAACATCAAATCCATCGTTGGTATTCGCGAGGCCCACTCGGCAATTAGCGCCAACAGCTTGAACCGTACCATGAAGATCTTGACCATTGCCACCTTGGGTATTGCTATCCCCAACATGTTCTTTGGTTTGTACAGTATGAACGTTGGTATTCCATTGCAGCATGAGCCATGGATGTTCTGGGTGGTAGTAGGCTTTACTGCCTTCGTTACTGCCATGGTCTTTATCGTTGGGCGCCGCAAGCGTATCTTCTAGCTTTTCTTTTCGCATCTCATCTGTTAAAATAGCTTTTGTTCCAAACAGCAACTGCCGGTGTCAAATGCTTCTATCCGGCAGGGAAGCTCCGTACGGGAGCTTTTGGGGCTGTAGCTCAGTTGGCTAGAGCGCTTCCATGGCATGGAAGAGGTCCAGGGTTCAAGTCCCTGTAGCTCCACCAAAATAAAAGGATCTCGTTAGAGGTCCTTTTATTGTTTTATGTTGATCTTCTACTCTTGAGTTTCGATGCGGGGGAGCTCGGGCTGGCCTTGAGTCCGCTGGGTCGCGATGTACCTCATAAGCGAAGAGACTGGCCATAGCCCCTGTTCTTTGATTACCAAGTCGTAGCCAGCCTCGCGGCTTTGGGCTATGTACTCTTCGATGGTCATAGAGGGGTGGGGTTCGGCAACGCGGATGCGCAGGACGTTACCGTCGCCATCAACCATACGCGGATCTTTGATCGAGTCGCCTACCAGTAGCGTGCCAGGGTACACATACTCGACGTCTTCGCTTTCTACAGAACCAGGAAAAGGCTTACGTAGACGGGTTATTTCGCTATGGCCGCGAGCTTTCTTGTTGTGAGGGTGGATGACACTATTTTTAACCCATCCGGTAACTTGCCCTTCGGTGTCGTGCCGCAAGCGGGTAGCCAGAATTATATCTGGAGTCATTTGGTGCTTGTCGGCCAAACCGCGAAGCACATTCCAGATGCCCGCTGAAAGCCAAGCTTCGGGGATGCCTAGTTCGTCACAAGTTTGTGATAGCCCAACAGCGCCGTCACGCATCCGGATGGTGTTGACGGCCCTATCGACGGCACTGATGTTTATGCCATCCCGGACGTACAGGCCAAGGGTCGCGTTCCACCAAAACTCAGAGTCTTCCTCGCTAAGCGTATCATCGCGTTCACGGGGTCTAAATAACTGGTACAAAGCTTCGTCGGCTTCTTGGGCATGCGGCGAGAGCTGCTCACGGAAGGCGCCCCAACTCGAAACGTCTACGTCTTCGTCGGTGTGGCCATTCGTAGTTAAGGTTAGATCAACGTCAAAAATCGCAATGTGGCCACGCGCGGCTAGATTGCCAATTTTGGTATCGACAATCTCGGGATGTTCGGGCTCGCATAAGTGAAAGCCCTCTAGTATTTCAGGGGTAGCGTTGACAAACATGATGATTTCTTAAGTAATTTACTCTATAACGAATTACCAGAAAAGTAAAGAGCGGCAACCTTAAACAAGACGAATTGCCTGGTCTTGCAAATGTAGGCTATAATAAACGTTCAGACCTCTTATGTGGAAACTAAAGAATAGGCGGTACGAACTAAAATGAACGACACAATGACAAATCAGTTTTCTGGCATTTGGCGCAGTGACTACACATATCACAGTAGCGACCGGGATGAAGACCTTCTCAGCCAGCACTACGTGCGCATCTATCCTAAGGGCAATGAACTAATTATCGAAAGTTCCCCGGGCGTGAACGAATCATATATGTTGGCACGTTTTACTATGGACGGAAATGTACTGACCGGTAGCTGGCAGGAAGTTACCGACCCTAAGGGTGATTATAAAGGAACTATCTACTATGGTGCAGCCCAACTAATCCTTACCGATGATGGTAAAAAGATGAAGGGCAAGTGGGTAGGTTTTGGCAAGAATATGGAAGTCAAAACTGGCCCCTGGGAATTTGTATACGTCGGCGAAGACGAAAAAGCCCTGCAAAGCCAGCCGAAGATTGTTACACAGTAAGCGTCCAACGGCTAATAATCTGGCCCATGAGGCCATCCACCGCAACCAGACCTGGCTGAATAGCTACCAAGTCAAAGGGGCGGTGGTTTTCGTTTTTGGGAGCAAAGCTCTCGGCTAGCTTGTCGCGGTCGTGAGGATCAATGCCACCAACTTGTATAAGCAAGGCGCTGTCGTCGCGGGCCATCATGGTGTCGAGCGGGCGGTCACCAATAACGATCTCGTTCTGGCGGCAGACTACCTCGGCCAGATGCCGGCGGATAACAGTGTGCTTATTGAGGTCGTGGGTCATGGCCTCTTTATCCCAGCCCTGGATGCGGCCGCGCTCGAACTGCAATGGTGTGGCTACGATGTGCGATGGAGCAATACCGTTAGCTGTGGCGGTAATGCCAATAAAGTCGGCAATACCTGCCGAGCCGATCACGGTTTCGATACCAGCTTGTTCCAAACGAGTAAAAAGGCTGTGCCCACCCTCTACTAGGGGAATCCTGGCCATGGCTAGACGGATGCAAGACAAGGTGTCGGGTGGGAGGTTGGGGTCTCGCAAGACATCGAGCATGTGGCTAGTGAACAGCATAGACTCTTCGAGGGTCATTACACCATTGTCTAGTTTTTCGACATTTTCCAAGACGAAGGCGCGCAGATCTTTTTGGACCTCTCCTGGAAGGCATTCGCGCAGGGATTGCCATGTGCTAGCCTTTATAGCGGTCTTGTCCCAGTCAGAGATAAAGGCGGCTTCATCTGGCCCATCCTCTACAATCCTGTCGATTTTTTGCTGCACCAAATCAGGCTGCGCGGCTATAAAGCCTGAGCCATCCATAAATTGAGGATAGATGTCAGATGCAACGAACATAACTCAAAGTGACTATTTTACAATCTTATGGGCGAATAGTAAAGTACACAGAGGCATTCCAAGAGGTGCTATAATATAAGCCAACAAAGGAGATTTTGATGGCCAGTACAGACAACTACGATTTTTCAGGCGTATGGCGAAGCACTCACTATAAAGCCCTTGGTAAGAACAATCCTAAGACAGACCACTATGTTACCATGCGCCTCATTGGTAACCAACTCGTCGTCGAGAGCATCCCAAGTGCTAGCGGTTCGTACTTATTTGCACGTTTTACCCTTGAAGGCCAGGTCGCGACCGGCACCTACCAGAGTGAAAATTCACCTCATACACGTACCAAAGGTGCGGTCTACTACGGTGCCGCCCAGCTAATCCTCGACAAAGAAGGCAAGGCCCTAAAGGGCATGGGTGTTGGCTTTGACCAGGATATGAAGGTTGAACCTACCGTTTGGAACCTGATCCATGTCGGGCAACAGCCTGACGCTGAGCAGAAATAGCCACCCCCTTGTAGGTGAGACGCTCATTCGCGTCTACAAAAAGTGTTCCTGAGCACTTTTTGGGGTATTAGCTCAGTTGGCTAGAGCGCAGCATTCGCATTGCTGAGGCCGGGGGTTCGACTCCCCCATACTCCACCATCATAAACTCCGCTAAAGCGCCACCTCGGTGGTGTTTTAGTTTCCTGCGAACTGTTACAATAACCGCATGACCCTAAACAAACAGCGCTTATTGGCAATTACTACCCGTCAACTTTTGTATATGTATGCCGCAGGCGTAGTGCTGCTAGTACTCATGGGGTACTTGTGGTGGACGCGCGTATACTTGGCGCCCGATCGTGTCTTTTGGGGCATGGTAAACACTAGTTTGTCGACAAGTGGCGTGACTATCGAGACGTCGCAACAGACGCAACAAGCTACAATCAAACAACTTGTACAAGTGGCGCTTGGTAACACCGATGAGGCACACTCTCTGACGACACTGACGCAAAACGGCACTGTCGTAAAGACCGAGATTATCGGCACTAAAACCGCCGACTACACCCGCTACCGCAGCATTCAGACTAACCAGAAGAATCAGCAGGGAAAGCCGCTTGATACTTCTAAAGTCGTGGGGGTTTGGGCTAAAAGCGACGATACGCAACAATCAGCAACGCAAGCCAGCGGGCACCAACTCTTTTCGCAGACAGTTTTGGGTATTGGCTTGCCGGTTGGCAGCGTACCAGTGCCGATTGGCAACCTGTCTGCTTCGGAGCGCAGCAGTTTACTGAACATGATCCATAACGAAAACGTGTATCAGACATCATTTAAGCGTGATGATGTAAGGCGTCAGACCAAAAACGGTAGACTTTTGTACACCTACGACACCAAAATCCAGACAATTTTGTATGTACGCCTTATGAAGGAATTTGCTAAGGATGTCGGCCTGCACGAGCTCGACCAAGTCGACCCCAACGCCTACCAAACAGCCCAGCCACTAGACGTCAAGTTAACGATTGATGCCCGGTCGCGTGAGCTCGTTGGCGTCGATAATGGCCAAGGTTACCAACAGACGTACGAAGGCTATGGTTTGCCGCTCCAGATCAGTCTGCCGCAACATCCCATCACGACACAAGAATTGCAAAATCGCTTAAGCCAGCTATAAAACAGGGGCTAGGGTTGGCAAACAGAACTGCTTATGTATAATCGGAAGTAGTTACCAACCATAAGCTGGAAAAATCTCAATGGAACCAAAGAATAATGTGAATCCTGCGACCTCTGACGAGGACCAGGCTACTAACCCCACTGATGTCAGCCAGGCAGCTCCCGCAGCTGACGTAACCGCTGATAAGAGCACGAGCGCTGCGCCTTCAAGCGCGCCTGCCGTAGACGACAGTAGCATGATTAATGAAACACCAGCTCCGAGTGCCGATGCTGCCGATACTGACCCAATGCCATCGCCTGCACCCGAAAC
>CBJLZK010000072.1:0-5270 GCA_966427515.1 uncultured bacterium
ACACACACCATTACGGCTATATGGCCAGGTGACATGACCTACAAAACCAGCACGTCAAACACCATTACCCAAAGAATTCTTCGTTAACAATGTAATTAGTGACCAAGTGGGCTTCGGGCAATCTGAAGCCCACTTTTGGTCCTATTCCTTCGGCAGGCGATGCACACCGAGCCGTGGCGCGACGTATGCCGCTAAAAAGGCAAGGACTTCAAGGGCCAGGATCACCGCAAAAGACCCGTAAAAGACCGAGAATAAGCTATTATGTAAGCTATCTTGGACTTGTTTGGTAAAGATTGGCACCGTTGCGAGCAACAACACTAATGTCGTCAGACGCATAACGGTCTTCATAAAGTTGGCGCCTTTGAGCATGGGGCCAAATAACTTCTCGCCGTCTTTTTTGAGTTCAATTGAGGTGTTGATCTGCAACAGCACAATGATCAAAAAGATCATCAGCCATAATACGATCCTAAAAGCCGACACGCTTTGCTCGCTAATGCCCTTGAGCTCACTGCTATACATAAAGGTCTGGGCTACCATTAGGAATGAGAAGATTTCGAACAAGCTTTTGTTTTTGTCGAAGTATCGGTACAACCAGGTGACATTGCTTAGAAGAAAGTGTTTCATACGGGCATTATAGCAACCAGCTACCAACGCGAGCCATGGGAATTCATAGTACTCACTATCATGTATAGGCCTACTAGCAGCATAATCACGCCTATTGTTATGCCAATAACTTCTATCGGCTTTCGTCTGCGCGATGGTTTAGGCTCGCTAGACGCGGGCAAGTTACTAGACATGACATTGGGGTCATCTGGCTGCATTGTATCCTCGTTTAGTTGTTTTTGTTTTTGTAACGCTCATGTTATTTTGCACCCAACCGGACTGTTGCGCAAGCAAAGTAGACAGTTTCACATCAACCTCAGCGGCTGTTATCATGTGTCTATGAAACTTCCACGTGTAAAGCTACGTTTAACCCGTCGCGATTGGGCTATGGTCTGTCTGGGGGCGGTCGTTACCCTTATTGTTTGTGGAGCAGGTATACTAGTACATCGTATGCAAACTCCACTCGCTCCAGCATCAGCCACCATAACCATCCCTTGGGCACCCGACACCGTTAAGCACTGGCACACCCAGATCGAGGCTATGGCTAAACGGTACAATGTTGACCCTAACGTCCTGGCAATTATTATGACTATGGAGTCTGGTGGCTACGCCAAGGCTAACAGTGGCGAAGCCCAAGGCCTGATGCAAATAACGCCGCTTACCGCCAAGGATATCGCCAGCAAATACCTCAAGACGCCAGTCAAAAGCTACAATATCTGGGATCCAAATACCAACATCGAATTTGGTGCAGCGTACCTAGCCAAATTGCGTGACATCTTTGGCTCGTACACCCAAGGCCCTACCTGGGATCATACAGTCGAGCTAATCGCCGCCGGCTATAATGGTGGCCCGGGGGCCGCCAACAGCCTAGAGAAAGGCGAGGGGCTTACCGACGTTCAAACTGTAGTGTATTCACGTGACGCTTTTAATATGTGGCGTGAACGCAAAGCCAAAGACAGCCCCACTTTTGACCGCTGGAAAGAGCGGGGCGGCCAAACCTTGCTCGACCAAGCAAAAGCGTCCCAACAGTAGTCAGGACGCTTACGCGGTTTTGGTTCAGATATCTTAGCCTAATGTTTCTGGGAAGTTTTCGGAGCCTTTAGTTTCGAGCATGACGTCTTCGGTCTGGTCTGCGGGCTTGAGGATACTATCTACGAACCTGTCGAGCATGTCGTTAGTAAGATTGGCCTTAACGGCGTATCCAGAAATACCTAGCTCACGCAGGCCAGCTGGCGCGTCGGCTTCGTTAAGGTTAGAGATAATCAGTACTTTAACGTTTTTACCCCATTCGTTGGCTCGCATCCTAGCCAAAATTTGGTCACCGGCAACCTTTGGCACCATCAGGTCCAAAAGAACCAAATGTGGGTGCTCACGTTGGATGGTTGCCAGTGCTTCTTCGCCGTCATAACAGGCGAAGCATTGGTAGCCCAGGATTTCTAGGCGGGTTTTGTAAATGTCTGCCAGAGCGGCATTGTCTTCGACGATAACAACTTTGAGTGGTGGCATGTTTGGATCCATACCCTAATAGTACTACGAGCGCACTATTTCTGCTGCATGACCGACATGATATTGCCGGCAGGGTCTTTGAACCAAGCGATGTTGGGCCCCATGTCCATGGTTAGGCCATGTAATATACCCTTGTCGTCCTGAGGCATGTCTGGGTAATGCTCAAATGTGACACCCGCTTTGCTAAGCTGCTCGACAGCTTCGTCGATGTCATCAGTTACCAAGTTAAGGATAGTAAACGTCGCTGGCTCATGGCCGTCTTTTTGGTACACAAACACTTGTGATCCGCCAGGCAAGAGCAAAGTGAGCCCCATCTTGGTCTCGTCAATCTTGAGCCCTAGTTTGTTGGTGTAAAAGTCTTTAGCCTCCGCCAAATCATTTACCGAAAATCCACTGAATGCATTTTTAGGCTGGAACATACTACGTGACTCTCCGCTTAGGTATGCTGTTGATTGTATTGGTTATGCTTTTTTAATACAAGTAAACAGTTGTTTTCTGTTTTATTACTGGCAGGCAAGGTACACTGGTAGCATGATTACGACTGTAGCATATGTTGCCGCGGCGCTGAGTTCTGCGTGTTTTGGCCTAGCCTCTGTACTGGAGCAAGTCGGCACCAAGAATATCCAGACGATAAATAGCCTAAATCCCATGCAATACATCCGCTTACTAAAACAATGGATGTACATGAGCGGGCTTGCCCTGGATGGCATTGGCTTTTTGCTGTTTTTGGTAGCGGTGCGGTCTTTGCCGCTATTCTTTGTGCAGGCAGTCGGGACGGCCAGCATTGCGGTAACTGCTTTGGCAGCAAGGTATATCTCGCGTGTACATTTGGGCAGACGCGAATATACGCCGATGTTCATATTGCTAATCGGACTCGTTTGCCTGGCGGCTGTAGCAGCACCAGAAACGGCTACGCAGGTCAGTCAGACCTTTGGCTACACACTGCTAGGACTGGCAGGCGCAGCGGCAGTTATTTCGGCTATTCTGGCTCGCTTTGGTAGCAAACATCCTATGTTTATTGCAGTACTGAGTGGTGTGGGCTTTAGCGGCGTCGCTATATCCAGCAGGGTGGCTCCGCTACAGGGATCTTGGCAGCATATTTTGGTTAATCCCATCAGCATCGCACTAGCCATCTTTGGTACGCTTGGCATGTTGCTGTTTTCGATGTCATTACAGAAAGGTTCAGCAACTGTTGCGTATGCCGTGACCTTTGTGACAGAGACGATTATCCCTACGATTGTAGGTGTTTGGCTGCTGGGCGATACACCAGCACACCACCTGTGGGCACTGTTAGTGGCAGGCATGGGCATCACTATTGCTAGCACTGCGGCATTAGCATTGTCCAAGGATTATACGCATGCCTAAATGGGGGGCATGGCTGGCGATTGCTGGACTAGTGTTGTACAACAACTGGCTTCTGGCCGTACTACTAAACCAGCACGCAACGCTCGCCGGCGCCACCACTAGCGAACTTGGCGTGCAAGGGCAGCCGTGGGCAAACTTATTCCGCCTGCTGGACATCTTGGCAGGCATCTGTTTTTTGCTGAGCATTGGTTTTGTAGCCAGCATTGCCCGCACCAATTGGCAACGTATTGCTCTGGGCGTTGGAATGTTTATTCTGGCCGCTTCAACCATCGACGAGAGCATTCTGCGCCTAAGCTGCTCATCTGCGCTTAGCCATAGCTGCGCCATAAAAGAAGCGGCCAACGCAGTCGACTGGCAGCATAGTTTTCATATAGCCGAAAGCTGTCTGTCGTATCTAGCAATGTTACTACTGCCGCTAGGGGCCTACTGGGCAGTACGGGGCATTGCAAAAGCTCAGCGCCTCAGGCGTTGGAGCCTTATTTTGCTGTGCTTCATGCTAGCTTGGTTCGCCGAGAGTGCCGTCCGCTACCTAATGCACGCCGACGCCTACGGCTATGAACAGCGGCTGTTTTTAATTGTCTTCAGCGTATGGCTCTGGACAGTTATTAGCTACGCATCTAGCCGTAAAGCCCCACGCAAACAAGCACGGCTCATCCGCTAGTCGTCGTGGTCAACTTCGCACAACGCCACCACGTACATACTCTCGGACCATCCCAGCGGAGTATTTTCGTTTGGCTTATCAGTATTTGAGTAATATAGCTCGGGAATCTTGCCGTCTTTGGTTACTGTAGCTGTTGCTTTGTCCAGGTACTCCATGGCTTTTTGGTGGTCACCCATGCGTTCGTAACAGATCGCCAGCCATGACAGCCCAAAGCACCATTCGGCTTCTTCTGAATAGCCGTCGTCGTTCTTGTTGTAGTACCGGTCAAACTTGTAGCGCATCACGCCACGGTCTTTGGCCAGGTGGTATTCGAGGTTTTCGACAATTTGTTTGGCCATCTCGGGGCTAACGACATTATAAGGATAGATCAATGACAGTAGGGCCAGGTCTGTGAATTTGGTTTCGGACTCGCGGGGCAATAGCTTGTGGAGCGCAGCCGTACCGCGGTCGATAGCATCTTGGTCGACGTCCATAGTACCTACTTCTTTCCACTTTTTGAGTCCAGCTACCACGGCGCCAATCGAGCTGGCGTGGATTTCTTCGGCCTCTTCCCACATGCCACTGTCGGCATCATGCCAATATTCGACATTACAAATGTCATAAATAAGTGTCTGCACAGTGCGGTGGTCTTTTTCGCTGCGGAGCATACTGTGGCCCTTGAGTTCAAAGTCCGCTAATTTGTATAAGATTACACCCACGGCGTCATGTTGCTTATTGCCCCAGGACTCCCAAAATTCTTCTAGGGTTTCGGGGTTGTAGCGGGCGTGGATAAATTGCCAACTCTCGAACGGCTTATTGGTTGTGGCCCAGTTGATCTTATCGATGTGCTTGTCGAAGATATCGAGCAGCGTGTGGTAGGTTTTTTCGACCACTTTCCATTCGTCGGCATATTCGAATGCCAGGGCTTCATAGGCGTTGTCGCGCAACCAGGCCTTGTCGTATCCTGTGGCCACTTCTTGGTGCGAGGCCAAGAATAGGCCGGAAGGGGTAACTAATCCGCGTAAATTATCTAGGTGTTTTTTGATGACATCTTGTTTGTTCTTCATGCTAGTTTCCTTGGTTATGGCTGTGGTCGTAGCTGTCGTTTATGTCTCTTTGGTACAAAAAGCCTAAGATTTCATTAAGGATCTTTTCG
>CBJLZK010000073.1:0-5235 GCA_966427515.1 uncultured bacterium
AAAACCCTGGCTTTATCGATGACTTGCTGCGTCGCTAGGGTGATTTTGTTGACGTGTACTTCCCGCCAGACGGTAACGCTGCATTGTTAGCTATGGAAATGATGCTAGCTAGCGTCCAGCGCATAAACGTGATGGTGGCTGGCAAGAACCTAGAGCCTCGGTGGCTAACTCCCGATCTTGCCCGCAAGCAGTTGCAAACTGGCATGATGACCTGGGACTTTGCCAGCGATGAAGATCCAGACGTCGTACTGGCCGCTATCGGCGACTATCCTACCAAAGAAGTTATGGCCGCTATTGATATTATCAAGACCGAAAACCCTGATGCCCGGTTGCGCTGCATTAATATCTCGTCACTAACGAGCTGTGGTCTGGGCCAGGGTGGCGTTTGCGTGACGCAGGATGACTTCCATAATCACTTTACCGCTGATAAGCCTGTGATTATTAACTTCCATGGCTATCCAGAAACTATCGAATCTATTTTGTTCAGGTATGTCGACAGCCCCAAGCGTTTTAGTGTGCATGGTTACATCGAGAACGGTTCGACGACAACGCCATTTGATATGCATGTACGTAACCACACCAGCCGCTACCACTTGGCTATGGAGGCATTCCAAAAATTGGCAGACCAGGGCCGTATGTCTGGTGACGATGCGCAGCGCCTGATAGATAAATACCAGCAGAAAATTGACGAGAATACAGCCTACATTAAAGAGCAGGGGGTAGACCTGCCGGAGATAGACGCATGGGTGTGGAAACGCTAACTTTAATTGCTAATCCTGGCAGTGCCAGCCGTAAGTACTCGTTGTACGCCGGCCATGAGCTGCGTGCCCATCTTCACTTTGAGTTCGAGAACGAAGGCATTATTTGTACCTTCCAAAAGGGTGCTGACGAGCTTCGTCTGGATGTCGAACTCCAAACCCTAGATGGCATAGCCCAACACCTGGTGCCGATCTTTAAGCAAGAAGGTGCTATCCATGACGGTGAGCAGATCGGTAAGCTCGGCCTGAGGGTTGTGGCTCCTTCTGCGTACTTTTTGGAAGACCATTATGTGGACGAAGATTTTTTGGCCAAATTAAAAGCTGCAGAGAAGCATGCACCGCTGCATATTAGCGCGACCCTTGATGAACTCAAGACTTTACGCAAACAGTTTCCAGAAGTACCGGTTTATGGCTTATCCGACAGCGCCTTCCACGTCACTAAACCTGACTTTGCCTGGAATTATGGCATCCGGCTAGAAGATGCCGACAAATACGACATCAAGCGTTTTGGCTATCACGGCCTATCCCTGGCATCGGTGATCCACACTTTGCGTGAATACGAAAAACTACCGCCACGGGTAGTCGTCTGCCACTTGGGCAGTGGCGCCAGCGTAACGGCGGTATATCACGGCAAGAGTTTTGACACGACCATGGGCTATTCGCCCCTGGAGGGCCTGGTGATGTCTACGCGCGCTGGGTCTATCGATCCGACCGCAGCAAAAGTCTTACAGACAGAGCTCGGCCTTAGCGACGACGAGCTGCAATCATACCTCAACAAGCAGTCTGGCTTGCTGGGGTTGAGCGGCATTTCATCGGATATTCGGGCGCTCCTTGGATTCGAAGCCCAGGGTGTCCATAATGCGACCCTAGCACTACAGACATATGTGCATGCAGTCCAAAAGGCCATTGGCCAAATGGTGGCTGCCTTGGGCGGCGTTGACGTGTTGGTGTTCACGGCAACTGTAGGTGAGCGTTCGTTTATGATACGTGAACGGATTGTCCAAAAACTGCATTACCTGGACTTTATGCTAGATGGCCACACCAACCGTGCCTGCGAGAATCCCAAGGAGCTTACCTGTATTAGCAGGCTGGCTCATTCACGGCCAATTTTTGTAATTCCTGCCAACGAAGAAGCCGAAATGGTCCGTCGTTTGAGCAAATTATAGGTGTTTAGGAGCGGATGTGTTACTATACGCTTACTAGAATAAGCTGCTAATACGTCCGTAGACCGTTCTAGAGTTAACAAGATAAATCGTTCGTTTGAGGAGCAGCTAACTGGTTACCGTGGCCAGCTTACCTCTTTCGCACAAAGTAAGAGGAAGTTGTACACATGGCAACAAAGTTGTTTGTAGGTTCATTGTCCTACAATACTACCGACGCAACCCTGGAAGAGTTTTTTGCTCAGGCCGGTAACGTCGTTTCAGCAAAGGTAATCATGGACCGCGACACCAACCGCTCTAAGGGCTTTGGTTTCGTTGAAATGGGCTCCGATGAAGAGGCTAAGGCCGCTATCGCACAGCTTGATGGTAAAGAACTCGATGGCCGCACTATTGCAGTCAACGAAGCTCGCCCACAGGAAAAGCGCGAAAACCGTTCATTCGGTGGCGGCAACCGTGGTGGTGATCGTGGCGGTTTCCGTGGCGGTCGTGACAACCGTTACTAGGATTTGCGTCCTACAAAATACCCCGGATTTCCGGGGTATTTTTTATGCCCTACGTTTTTTAGTAAATTTCGTCGTGCTTTTCGTTGAGGAAACGCGTCCACTGGCGGATCAGGCGCAAGACTGTCTTTAGCGGCAGCTCGATGGCAATATCCAAAAAGTAGGCCACGGCGTTGATTTTGGCGTACTTGCTAGAAAGCCACTGGCCGACCAAGATAAAGGGCAGGTAAAAGAAGTCGCGGATGGTCGCCAGGAGGTTGTTCTGGTGCGTGATGAGCTCCAGTTCGCGGATCATACTGCTCAGGCGGAAGCCAAAGAAGCTGGCTGTCGACAGGAAGGCGAAGAAGATTGTTGCCTGTACGACATTGAAATGCAGCATATGCAGGATGTACACGGTAATAGCGAACGGGATAAAGAACATGACCGAGTATAGCCACTTCATGAGTGCCGAAACATTGCGGGCGGTATCGTGGAAGCTGGTACGTAGTGGCATCTCTTCGCTGTACATGATTTTGTCGATGTATTCATGCAGTGACTGGGCATTTGTTAGTGATGGTACCTTAAGCCCAAGCTTAAGGCTGGCCATGTAGAGCGGTGGGAATAACAGGTTGATAGCGAGGGGTAAGTACGAAATAGCGCCAACTACGAAGTAGTCATACGGTACCTCGATACTTAGGCCAATAATCACCTTGGTGATAAATATAAAGATAATACTTTTAATGATGCCGCGGTTCACCCGGCGGTGGATGAGCTTGTACTCTTTGCCTGTTTGGTGGTCGAAGGCATCCAGGAACCTGTCGCGCTCCAGTAGTAGCTCTGGAACGTCCTTGCGGTCATCGACCATGCTCTTCAGGATGCGGATAGGCGCACCATATTTGCTTACTGCCCGCTTAAGCCTGTGGGTGAACTTGAGCATGAACAGTGTGGTGACGCTGCGGTTAAAGTCGACAAAAGCCTCGAGATGATGCGGCGTTATACGATACATCTTCATCAGGTCGTAACGGACTATAGAAATATCAGACTTCAGTAGCGCCTGGTGCACGGCAATGTACAGGCACAAGTCGTACTGGTCGTCCTCTTCTTTGCTGATGGCGAACTTTTCACGGGGCAGCAGCTGCATGTAGTGCTGGTAAGCGGTGTAGGCTAGGGCGGTGTGGTGGCTGTGCGGGTTAAGGATGCCTTCTACCTCGACAGATAGCAACGATAGAATCCAGTCAGTAGCTTCTTCGCGCGAAACATGGTGTTCGCGCAGCGAACGGTAGGTCTGCATGTAGTCATTAGCCAAGTGGGTGATTTTGCTGGCGGTTTCGTTACTGAACTCGTTGTTGTGGAGGTAGCCTGCTTGTGTCAGTTCGACGATTAATTCTTCGCCGATGTTGCCCAAGCCCCGGTGCGAGTGGCCAAAGAAGGTAAAGTTACGGTTAAAGAAACGCTTAATAGCACGCTGCAAGAGCAAATGTTCTTCGGTGTACTCGGCGGCATTGCGCAGTTGTTCGTAGGCGCTCGAGATGGCCTTGCCGGTACCGGGGACCTGGATCGAGGTGCCCTGGGTATGCCCAGCACGGATAGCGTCGTCGTGGGCGCGTGCGGCTTCTAGCTGTTGCCGCAAAAGATGTAATAGAGCTGAATAGTGGTTTTCAGGCGACATAATGGATTGCCCTCATTATAGAGGTTCTAGTCGCATTTTACCACCGTTTACTCTTTAGGACTCACCCAGAAAGGCATGGAGCGTATCTTTGGTGATATTGCCGAAGATTTGGCTGCCACGATTATAGTCGTACGTTCCAGTATCTGACTTACTAAAAATGACCAGGACGTAAGAGCGGTCGCCTTTCTTGATAATGGCAGCGTCGTGCAGGTGATCGTCCAAGATGCCCACCTTGTGGTATACCGTCACATTCGAAGGCACGGCGGCCACAATGTAGTCCCGGTAGTTGGCTTGCTGCATGTAACCCAGAAGTAACTGGGTGTCGCTGTCATCAAGCAGTTTGCCGCCTGCTAGCTTGGTGAGCAGGGTAGCGATATCGTCAGAGCTAATAATGTTGCCAGTGACTTGGTATGAGCTGAGGCCAAGGTTATCGGCATATGCTTGTTGGGCGTCAAGACCTACAGCGTTTTCCATATTTAGCCAAGCGTCGTTATCGCTATTAACGATCATTTGCTCAAGTTGGTCACGTGCGGTGTCGTCACCGACAGGGTCGTCAAGTGAAGCCGTACCTTGTTCCACCTGATGCAAATAGGCAGTGGCTGTAATCAGCTTAATAATACTGGCAGCGTCAAAGCTTGCACCGTCGCCATAATGGTATGTTTTGCCGGTCTGCAGATCGGTCAGTGAGACGCTCATGTCCAGGTCGGCATTAGCATTGATAATGGTCTGGATGTCACCCAAGTCTTGCTCGTTTACGTTGTAGGTAGCCTGGCTGGCGGCAGTGTTTGCAGCGCTATTACTGCTTGCGTACGAGGTGTTGGCGCGCCTGCTCTGCCAGATGTTAAAGCCAAACATGCCCAGTATGGTAAAGACGGCGCACATGGCAACAAACAGCCCGAGTTTCTTCATATGTTCACCATATCATCTGTGTCCTGTGAGATTCCTGAAGGCTTTGGTTCTTTACTCAGCTTTTGCTCAGGTTATGTGCGTACAATGCGGGCAATGAGAATTCTACTTGTCGAAGATGACCACAAAATTTCAACTGCAATCAAACAAGGGCTCGAGTTAGAATCTTTTGCCGTAGATACCGAATATGATGGTGATTCAGGCCTGGGCGCTGCCTTGGCCGAAGATTATGATCTGATTATCCTTGACAGGATGCTGCCAGG
>CBJLZK010000074.1:0-5227 GCA_966427515.1 uncultured bacterium
ATCACGATCAGGCCGTCCACAACCATCCGGTACCGGTCGCGGACCTGGGCGGCGAGGTCAAGCGCACGGCGCTCCTCGAAGGTAATATCGCGCCGCCCAGAAACTACGGCCAGCCCGGTAAGACCGGTTTTTACACTAAGCATCAAATTCTTCTTGTCGTAGTTATTCAGTTCAAAAGGCTCTAGCGGACGAGGGCCGACCAAACTCATGTCGCCCTTGATGACATTAAAGATCTGGGGCAGTTCATCAAGACTGGTTCTGCGCAAGAACCTGCCAAGCCGTGAAATGCGTGGGTCGTCTTCCAAAAAGTCTCCATTGTCACGGTACTTCTTGGCAAGCTCTGGCCGGCCCATTTTGGCAAAGCCTTGCTCGGGTGTCATGCGGTGGTAGGCGTGAAGCTGGGTGCGGAACTTATACATCCGGATTGGGGTGCCAAACCGTGATAAACGGGTATTACGCCAGATTGGGTCGCCGTGGTCAAAAACAATCATAATCAGGCTGATAACGGCGATAATTGGCAGCATCGGAATGAGCAGGATAGTCCCCATTACCAGGTCGAATACGCGTTTAAGCACCCGGCCCCAACCGAATAGGGCAGTCTGGTGGATGGTAATGACTGGCAGGGATGACCTAAAGAGCTCGACTTCTAGATTGCCCACGAACAAACTGGAGTTACCCGGCACAAAGCGGTAGCTGGCATGATGCTCCTGGGCATAACTAAGAACTTCGGTGTTTTTGATGTCATCAGCATATAGCTCGGTCTGGATAATCCCGTTAACTTCTTCCTTGTTTTCCTTAGCAAATTGTTGGAAGGTGGGATAGGTAGGAATGTTAATAAGCTTAAAGTGACGTTTTTGGCCAACAATACCAACGATCTTATAGCCTGAACGGCGTGAATCTGCTAACCAATCAACTAGTTCGCGAACAACCGGTGAGCTGCCAATGAGGACGACCTTGGTAAGCCCCATGCCATGCCTGAACAACTGTATCCGCGCCAGACGTGCCAGGTTGCGGAATACCACCAAGAAGATAAACCCAAAAGCAAAGCCATATATAGGCACCAGACGTGCTGGGAAGATAGGCTTGTCGGCCATAAAGCTCCAAAAGACAGCTATAAGCATGCCAATGAACGAACCCATGAGCAACCGGCCAAATTCGATAAACCGCTTTTCGTAAATAGAGCTGTTATATAGGCCGAGCATAGCGAAGATAACAATCCAGAAAGGTGCCACGGCAATAAAAACGTTAAGGAACTCGCGTCCGTTCGACGGGCCAATATCAGTGGGGTTCAGGCCGACATTAAACTTCACACGCAAGAGGTAGGCAACTACAAAAGCCAGCACAAGTACCAGGAAATCTCCGACTACCAGAAAGACATTGTAGAGGAGCGATATATTGTTTTTCATAGCTTGGAAACATTGTACCACCGATGGCATAACTGTCTAGGTGATACGGCTGGCTTGTGTCATGTTCTTGTTGCCAGGTTCAACCAGGGTTAATATCCTAAATGATATAACAGTTGCAAGCTGAACAATATACGAAGACCAAACACGCTAAACCACGCAGGTGCGCTATACTTAAGGGAGCGATGAAGCGCGCTGATTTTCGTCTGACACGTCATACTATTGTCCAATTTCTCGAATATCTTGTTGGGGGAACTGTCTACTTTTGGTCTGGCTACGCTATCTTTGCGCTAGGTTACAGTGCACTAGGCTGGAATTGGTTACCATCTAAGATGCTTGCCGATTTGGTTGGCTGGACATTAAATTATCTAATACAACGCTACTGGGCATTCAATTCGCCAACCCTTAAACGTAAAGAGGGCCAGGTGGCTGGTAAGTATGCCATTCTCACGGCTGGTAATTTTATTCTGGATTATTTGATTATCTGGAGCCTTAAGTCTGTGGGCGTGAGCCCGTATGTGGGCTTCTTTATTTCGGCTGGTTTCTTTACTGTCTGGAATTACCTTTGGTATCGCTTCTGGGTCTTCTTGAGTAAACGTAATAAAGTGGGGGTTGCTAATGGCTAACACCGTTCGACCAACAAAAAAACAGCGAGAACTGCTCACCTTTATCGAGCGGTTTATCGGCGAGCATGGTTACAGTCCTAGCTACCGCGAAATCATGACCGGTCTGAACTATACGTCGGTTGCTACCGTAGCCTTGCATATCAACAACTTAATTAAACGAGGACATTTGCGTAAGCGCGATCACTCGGCCCGTTCACTGGAGGTGACATCACCGTCAGAAGAACCTAAGCCTGGCGCTACCAGCGATGTAGTGAAATCTGGCGAAGAGAAGTGGTTAGTCGAGAAGGTAGAGCACTTCTTTTCCGAAGCAGAGACACTAGGGGCTATTGCCCAAGAGCAGTTGGACCAGCTGTTTGTACTGGTTGGCGCGCTCAGGGTTTTGGGGCTGGACGATGCTGCAGAAAGTTTTGCTGCCCGCCTAAATGAGCTCAAGCACAAAGTTGCCGAACCCATCGCTACTGAGTAGTGCTATGTAGGCAAAATCACACCATACATGTGGGGTACCACATGCTACTATTAGTGTGTATTTAACAAGGTAATGCTGGAAGCCGGTGAAAAGCCGGCACTGTGCCGCAACGGTGAATCTACCCCTGGTAGTAAGTCCGATACAGCAACCAACCGTTAGATTCCCGAGCAGGAACAAGGTATCTTCTTTAAGACCCTTCTAAAACCTGCTCCGAAACAAAAAGAGCAGGTTATTTTTTATGGGGGAATTGCCAACAAGTATCGAACCAGATCCCGCCACCCAGGCGGAACTGCTCTTATTGGACCAAGAATTTGACGCTAATTATGCAGAAGCATTTGCCGAAACCGACCATGGTACATGGGTGCTTGCGGCAAATGCTTATCCTGAACTGCAAGAGGCAGCCAGACGTGAGGTGGTCACGCTTTTGGGTGGTATGGCGATCCGTGGAGCCATGGAAACCCACGCATTGCCCGAGAAGCCAAACAAGTCGAGTCTGATGGCGGCGACCCAGCTCGCAGCGATGGGCGATGAAGCGGCCTTACGGGTAGTAACGACCAATGCCGCAACAGACGTGGCCGAACGCTTGTTTAAGGCAAAGCACCAAACCAAGGTGGAAATGGAGTTTATTAATGGTCACCTGGAGCAAGACGACCGGCGATTGATTGACGTCCACCAAAACACCCTTGAACACGCCACGCTAAATGATGAAATGCTGCATAAAACTAAAATAGAGCTACACAACGCAGTGCTAGCGGAGCAGCTGTTTAAGGCCGGGGTACTTGCTGAAAATAATGTCCTGTTTGTGTCCGCAGCCTCGACTACTATGACAGTAGAAGAAAAGCGTTCCTACGGAATGTTTGTTGATACTGACAGCTGTTCTATGCAATTGCTGATTGGTGACGGCAATCATGTTACTCTCGAAACTGCATTCGTAGCCGGCAAAGTGTCACCGAATGCTGAGCGGCATGACATTAAGGCTATCCAGGCTATGGCTGAAGTGCACGGTATAACCATACCAACAAGTGATGGAACCGAAATTCTCCAGTACGTCATGCTCATTCCCAAGGAGCAAGCACCAGGTGTTGCAAGTGTAGTGGAGTGGTACGACGATGCGGCTGGCGGTACTTTCTATGGCCTTGATGAACCGCGCCAGGATTACCAAGCCTACGCTGAGGTATGCTATGAGCGTGCCAAGGATTTTGACGGTATGGTACAGGGTATCGTTAGCCAACTAATTAGCGAAGCGCATACGTTTGCCCAACCGATGGATGCAATCTTGCGCCTTGATGAACTATCGGCTGCCGCCAGTCGTCAACGTGCGCTTCATGATGAATCTATAGATGTAGCTGTCTTTGGGCACAAAGCAGCCGCGCAGATTCAAGAAGCCCGGTTCTTTATGGAGCGTGGGCAACTCGACCGGGCCGAGGCGGCCATGGCCAAGGCTGCCGAATACGATCAATCAGGCGCTTGCCCGCTATTCAAGAATTCGTCAGTGACTGGTAACGAAGGTAGCGGCCCATCCGGTAGCCAAGAAGAAGCGGGCGGCAAAAAATGGGGGCACTGCCCGTACTGCAAAGCGCTGGTATTTGTCGACCCGTGCGCGAAGCGCATCAGCTGTTGGGACTGCACCGCCATGGTTCTAAATGGCAAGGTAATCTCTATGGGCAACGGCGGCACGCGTAAGCGACGGGAAGAAGCCGAAGCTCGTAGGGCGGAGCAAGAGGCGAGGGCGGCAACGCAAGTTGACGCTATCTTTAAAGAACAGGGATCCGAATCTACGGAAGATGCCAAGCAAAGCGAGGGAGTGGCACCTGCGGGCAGTTTGGCCCTGGCAAATGCTTGACAAGCGTAAGCGCATTCAGTAGAATCTCAAGTACTTCTGCGAAATATCTTATTTCGCGTGAGAGACAAAAAGAGGTATTAAAACAAAGGTAAAAAGTTGGTGAGTTCGTTTGTTTCAAAAAACGAGCTCCGGGAGGGATTTATGTCCGTCAAAATAAAAATTATCAGTTCTCGTCCGACGAGGGTGCCGGTGCAGATTAACCGGCCGGCTTGGCAAGAGTTCTTACGATATTAAACAAAAAAGCTGCGGTATGGTGACCCGCAGCTTTTTTGTTTGGGATCGTAAGCCCTACTGGTTGCTCTTGAGGGCGTTGTCGATTTGCTTAGAGAAATCGTCGACGCTGGTAGCGGTGATCTTCTTGCCATTCAAGAAGAAGGTTGGAGTCGAGAGCTGCTCACCAGTCTTGTTGAATTCATTCTTGTCGGCATTGATTCGGTCGTTGACCTTGCTGCTGGCAAAGTCAGCCTTGAACTGGGTGGTGTTTAGACCAAGTTGCTGTGCGTAGCCCACAAATACAGATTCTGGATCGCTTGATTGGACCCAGTCGTTCTGGCTCTGGTACAGCTGGTCGTGCATTTGCCAGAATTTGCCTTGCAGGTCAGCGGCTTCAGCAGCACGGGCACCTGCCATGGCGTTCTGGTGAATTTGGGTCAGTGGCAGGTTGCGGAACTGGAACGATACCGTGCTCTGGTACTTTTGGAAGAGTTGGTTAATGATTGGCTGGTATTCGGCGCAGTAAGGGCACTCGTAGTCACCATATTCTACAAATTTAACTTTGGAGTTAGTGTTGCCGCGGAGATGCTGGGTTGGCTGTGAGCTTGAGTTAGAACTCGTCGTGTTGTTATCTTTTTTGTTGTTGTTAATCCATAAGACACCGGCAAATCACAGG
>CBJLZK010000075.1:0-5156 GCA_966427515.1 uncultured bacterium
ACCCACCCAAGTTACTAACTCCCGCTTACAGAAGCGTGTAAACCAAGTGTGGCGCCGTCGTCTCTGTACAAACTGTGGTAGTAATTTTACGACACACGAAGCAGCAGAATACGGCAGCACTATTGCCGTGCAGTATTCACAGCGGCAGCTAAAGCCGTTTTCTAGGGATCTGCTGTTTGTGAGCGTATTTGAAAGCTGTAAGCACCGCCCCGATGCCCTAGGTGATGCTAGCGCCCTAACACAAACGATCATCGGACAGCTACTACCACACGTACAAGAAGGCATTTTGGAGCGTGAAATTATTGTTACGATTGCCCTCGCCGTTCTAGAACGCTTTGATAAGGCAGCGGCAACTATATATGGTGCCTTCCACCCTTTGGCGCCTGCTGCAGCTAGCAGCGCCAAGAAAGCCGCCAAAAAGCGCTAACTAAGGAGGGGTTGGCGCTAGCCTAGCGCTTCTTAGCGCCGGATTCGTTGACGACAACAGCTTTGTCGGTGACGTCGAACTTGTCCATGTACTTACCCAGCATCAAGCGTGTCTGGGAATAGAATGCAGCGAATGAGTTATAAAAGATACCTGTTAGTGGCAAATAGGCCCATTGTAATACCATCCAAAGCGTACGGTGATGCCTGTAGCGCGCCGGCTTGGGCGGCAACGTCTTTAGACAGATAAAGATAGTGGCAATAATAAAGACTAGGGCGATGGTCTGGATGCGGCTCACGATAAGTGGCAGCTCGTTTGCAGCAAAGTTTTGCGGCGCCACCAACGACGGCACGAAACCACCAAGCAGTGCTAATAGTGGCCCCGCCGCCCATGTCACATGTCCTTCAATCGAACGTAGCGTGCGAGCCCAAAGCCCAAAACGAGGCACTTTGTTCTTGTGGAAGAAACCCTTGTCTACGATGTAGGCAATGTCAGACGCACCATACGTCCAGCGGCGCAGCTGCAAAAACTGGGCCTTAAGGGTACGGCGGTACGTGTCGCTCAATACTGCATCCTGGTAAATCGGAACATATAGAGGATACACACTATAGTTGCCCTCGAAACAGAAGTATGAGCGCCAATATTGATGACCATCTTCTACGATAGTACGAGTACTCCAGAAGTTGGTAAGGATCAATCCCGCCAACGGCTGAGCATGTGACGAAAAGTTACGTAGCGTGTGTGGGCGCAATGATTGGACTATGTGATAAAACGAGTTACCTGTTGCCAGTACGCGCATAGGGGCGGGCGCATCCCAAATATTGTTGTTGTACACCGAGATTGGCTGGAATGACGAATGTACTGGATCTACGCAAGAACTGTAGCCATAGGTCAACGCAGCTAGATACTTTTTGTCTGGGTGGTTATCAGCATCCAACGTAGTGACTACTACGCGTACAGGGTCGATACCTTCTTTTTCGAGCCAGGCCTGAAGCTCGCGGCCCGCATGGGTGACATTACCACCCTTACCGATGATTTCACCGGGCAGATTGGCCGGGTGCTTACTCGCAAATGCATGGAAGAAATGCCCTTTATATTTAGCTACTAGCTCTTCGGACTGCTTGCTGATGCGCTCGCCAGCCCGGTCTTCGTAGGCCAAGATGAAGATTACCTTCTTTAGGTCGAATTCACTATCGATCACAGATTGGATTGTTGGTTCCAATACTTCTCGGGCTTCGTTGTAGGTAGCAACAATCACCGCGTGCAAGACGTCATCAGGCTGGACGACCATACCCTGCTTGCTTAGCCGCAACAGGTTATCGTAGTGCCACTTGGGGCGAACGGCTTTGGGATCGATTTCGCCAGCTTGGAGCTCGGTGACTAGCTGTTGCCAGTCGAGCTTTTGGTGCTTACGCATAATGCCGTAGCCATGCAAAGCTCGGATAGCAGCAGCTACCGAACGGGTGAAGTTAATCAATAAGTAGACAAGGATAAAGACTGCTGCAAACGTAACGTTAATAAGACTTAATAACAGAGGCACAAACAGCATGATCCAGCTCAAAGAAACGGTAATGCGCCGTACGTTCTTCTTTAAATGGAATCTCTATGTCTGTCATATTTAATAGAGCGCCAGTAACGCGTTACTTACAATGATTGATAAAACCATGATTAGGATTCCTAATGTAAGTACGGTCAATGACAGAGCGCGCCTGAGGGTGTAAGTACGGATACTTAACAAGATGTTAATTACTAAGGTTACTAGCACAAAGATAATGAAGCTAAAGATTGAAATGAAGCTACCCTTTTGGAAAGCACTCAAACCCAAGTTAGCTCGGTACTGTACGATGTAGCCGTCTACTCCTTGGCCAATGCCCGAGCGAAGCAGAATAAGGCCGACACACAAGAAGGCCAGAATAATGCTGGTGCTTACCAGCAGGAGTACAAACTTGTCGTGCAGATATTTCTTAGGGATATGCATACTATTGCCTATTATTGTAAGCCGGCTTGCATGTTTAGTACAGTCGGCCACATTGGCTGGTGCGGGTACCGGGAGTCGAACCCGGATCTCAACCTTGGGAAGGTCACATAATAGCCGCTATACGATACCCGCATGTGTCTTATATAAAAATGGAGCCATCTGCCGGGATCGAACCGGCGACCTGCGCGTTACGAATGCGCTGCTCTACCAACTGAGCTAAGATGGCGTAAAACAAAGTTTATTATACCAGAACATCTGAGGAGACAAAGCGGTCCATACGAAGGTATGCCGCAGTTCATTTTGACAATGTTGAACACAATTTTTATACAGAAACATCGAGCTTGGGCAGACTGTACAAAATAACTACGGAGATAAGTATTTTGATGCGTTTTTAATCTGTTATTTGAGTGTGCACATTATTTATACGTTACTCTGCAAAGCATGTTCAGTAACATGCATAACAATGGTTTTTAGGCACCTACTAGCAAATATGGCTGTGCCGGGTTAACACCCACAGCTTGTGCTGCCTGCTCATATGCTTGAAGCGTCAGCCCCTCGCCAGTCAACAAGTACTCATCTAATGTCGCACCGAGCATACCCATACGAGCCGAATGAGATAAGCCGCGATCGGCTGGCCAGCCAGTAACCGGCTCCTGGACAAAGCCTACATGGTCAGGACTTACGCCGTGCAAATTTCCCTGCATAAAATGTGGCGTCTCGCTATATAAGCCCTGGGCGGCGTATGTAGGATACAGCTCGGTAATAATGCCGGCGACTTCCGCTGGATGCCACGTGTACAAATTTAAGGAATCATAGGCATGGTCAAAACTCTTAGTAGTAAGCGACAGGCCTTGTGCGTGCGCACGTGTAGCTACGTCGGTAAACCACTGGGCGCCAAGCTCTGCTTTGGCTGGCGTCGTAAGATCGAATGAAGAATAAAATTTATACCTGTCGTTGGGGTGGTCACGCTTTAGGGCGGCATAATCGGGGCCAGCCAGTGCTGTGCCGAAGGTCATAACACCTCTATCAGAAAGCCCTAACTTGCTCAGCACTTGTTTGTCGCGTATGCTGTGCTGACCAACTGGGACCATCGAAAACTGCGATTCACCGCTGAGTAAGTTACGGTAAGAGCCAGCTTGGTGCGCCATATCCGCCAAACCACGGAGGTATTCAACTTGTGCCCTTACGCTTTGCTCATAATGCCACTTGCCCAACTTGACTTCACCAAATGTACGCTGTGAAGCCGCAGTTGCCGTCTTACCTGTGGCACGGACCAAGCTGGGTGATATGCGCAAACGCGATTCGCTTCCTTTGGAAAATTCTGTCATATACCCACCCTACCTTGCTAAAACCTAGTAACATTTTTACGGCCAAGCATGCGGCCAATTGCATGGGCTACCCTACCGGACCGAGGCAATGCTGCGACAGCTTCTGGTGATGCCTCAGGCTTAGCGCGATGGGCGCGGCTAATTTCGGGGTCAGTTAAATACATGGCGTCATCTAATTCACGGCTTGATGCACGGGTGCGGCCTGTTTTGCCGTTTTCTACCTGCTCAATACCTGACATCACGTCATTCCCACCCTGTTTCCAAAGCAGTGCACTGTGCACATCCTTAGTTATGGGACGGCCAAGCCTACCCGGGTCGGTGGTTATCGTGTAAAAATCCAGAACATACCACCGAGGCTTGCCAGGTGCGTCCACAATACGTACAGTACCCCTTAGCTTTTCGCCATCACGGCGGCCAGGTGCACTAATATGTGTACTGCGTGAATGTGGGTATTCCTTGCCACCATCTTCCCAGATAACACTTTCATCTGCAGCTAACCATTCTAGGTTGCCAGTAAGTTTATCAGCTTTGGCTTTGTGGACTTCAGCTGCGCTAGGAATCCGGGGCTCGCCGCGTTCTGCCCTGCCTTCATGGCCAATTTTTTTCATAGGGCGAGCGGGTTGCGCGGCGCGGGCACGAAGCGCAGCACGATCTGCACGGATTTTAGCACGACGAGCTTCTTCTATTTCTTCAGCGCTTTGTGATACAGGTTCTTCTGGGGCGGCTTCAGCTACCACAGGTTCTGATTGCTGTTCAGTGCCAGCCTCTGCTGGGGCAAATTTATCACGGACTGCATTGTTTACGGCCGCAATACTACCTGCGTCAGCCAATTCTATGTCTTCGGCAGCAAGGATCTCTGGGTCAAAACCAGCTTGTAGCAAGCTGTCTTCGCCAGTGCCCATGATAAGGTTATGCGTTTCGCGGCGAGACCTTACACTATCACTACCCTCGGCCCAGGTATGTTCTTCAAAAGTAACGGGGTTACTCCAATACTTACGGCCGACCCAACGGTCCCCTTGCTCACCCATGCGGTCCCGGAATGCATACTGCCTTTGGCCATCTACGGTTAAGGTCTCTTGCACCGAAGTAATGCCACCGTAATTTGAGGCTTCACGGATCTGACTGCCATCTTCTTGCGGTACAAATTCGGCTTCACTTGCATCAAGCACATCACTAACAGTACGAGATAGTTCGGCTACAGCGATCTGCTCTGGTGACTGCGGGTTAAATTCTGCTGGGGGCACGTTGCTCATAGGTGACTTTTTGTTTTAAACGTAACTAATCTAAACATTAGCATGTTTTTTGATATTTGGCAATATGGTTACGTAATCTATTTACTGGTACTACGGTATGATTAGTGTATGCACGAATACAATAAACTCCGCCAACAATATCTACCAGAACAAATCAATTACCTGCTTATTGC
>CBJLZK010000076.1:0-4945 GCA_966427515.1 uncultured bacterium
CAAAGCGCCCACTATGACCTTGCTGTGCGTGCAGCACGCACCGAGATCGAAGACTTGCGCAACAACGGCTATGACTCACTCACGCCAGGCAGCTCCATCAACTTCACCGGCAATCTACCGGGCGCGCTGCCCTCCAACAAGTCAGGAACAGTATCTATTAGTGAACCCACACCTGGGCTGCGCCGTGTAGACGTAACTGTCACGTATTCCGATTACGGCAAAAGTCAAACCATTACCCTAAGTTCAGACATCGGCATTATCGGCCTGGGACAGGAGCAATAATGAAGATCAGTAAACTCACCCAAAAAGGCTTTACCCTCACCGAGCTACTTGTAGTGATGATCATCATTGGCATTCTGTCGCTAACCCTTGCCAACTTTATCGTCACGTGGCTACAGGCAGCGTCGAACGACCAAGAACGCGCTGCGCTGCTTACAGACGCTGAAGACGCTGTAGAAACGGTAAACGATGACATCCGTCTGTCTGGCAGTGTCGACACTAACAACCGTTGGCCTGACACTAACGGACCAAGTGGCAACCAATATGGCTGGGCATCGGGTACGCAAACATTAGTACTGGCCAAGATCGCTACCGACAGCAGCAATAACGTAATCTTTAGTGATCCTTCCAAATACATTTCGCAAAAGGATAATGAAGTTTACTTTGTGTCGGGCACTACCTTATACCGGCGCACACTCAAGTCCGACAGTTCTACTGACGCCGCCGTTACCACCTGCCCGTCATCCGCTGCTACCAGCTCATGCCCCGCAGACAAAACTGTTGCTACGGGTGTCTCTAGCTGGGCAGTCACGTATTATGATGCCAACAACAACTCGGTCAGCCCCGATAACGCCCGCTCGGTACAGGTAGCTGTCACCTTGTCAGGTAACGTCAATGGCAAAACCGTAAATGCAAGTTATACGTCAAGAATGGTGTTTAGGAACAAATAATATGCATATACTCCGGGCAAGAACAAAATTAAAAGATCAAGAAGGTGGCTGGTTTTTGGTATCAGCAGTAGTGATGATTGTCCTGCTCACGGCTGTCGGCCTTAGTATCTCGGGCCTTATTGCCCTGCAGTACCAGCACACTGTCCACGAATCGTACGCCCAAAATGCCGAACTGGTAGCCGAAGCTGGCGTTGAACAATCCGTAGACCAGTTAAATTCCAATAGTGCATTTACGGGCTATTCCTCTGCCCAGACTTTCTTTAATAACACCACCCAAGGAAAAGGTACGTTTACCACCCAGGTTACTACAAATTCAGACGGTAACTCCAAGACTGTTGTATCCACTGGCCTTATCTACCGCGCCAACTCCAGCACGCCATATTTGACCCGAGATGTGCGTGCTACGCTCGTTGGCACGGGCAGTACCGGCTACTCAGTCTTGAGCGGGCCGGGCGGCCTGATCTTGAGCGGTAGCGCCAACGTTACTAATTCTGATGTGTATGTTAGCGGCTACATCAATATGTCTGGCGCGGCCAAGATTGGTACGTATAGCAACCCCGTGCATGTGTATGTTGCCAACAATCAGTGCCCTACAGGCTCTAACCCTGGCTCAACTTACGCTCAAGTCTGCACCAATGGCACCCAGCCAATTACCATGGCCTACAGCACCAATATCTACGGAAGTGTTTGTGCCACTGGCCAGACCAGCACAGGTCCTAACAACAATATCCAGGGAGGTAACGGTGGCGCAGGCCTCGAAGCTGGCTGTACCTCGCCAGTATCTCTGCCGGCCGGCTACGACCGCCAAGCCCAAATAAATGCAGTCACCACCACGGCATCTGGCAGTAGCGGGCAATACGCCTGCACTGGTAACAGCTCCATTACCTGGCCTGCTAATTTGGAGCTAACGGGTAACGTTAACGTCGGTAACAGTTGCAAATTGACTATCATGGGCAACGTCTATATTACCGGCAACCTCACTGTCGGTGGCGCAGCCAGAATTACTGTCAGTAACGCCTTAGGTTCCACGCGTCCGAATATTATTACCGACGGCACTATCAACGTCGGTGGCTCGGCGGCGATGATTGCCAACAGCACCGGCACTGGTATTCAGTTTATTAGCTTCAAGAGTGCAGATAGCTGTAGCCCGAGCTGTACCACCGTCACGAGTACTGGACAGTACAACCAAATGACCGGCAACGACCTGTACAACTCACAAAACCTACAAACCGTTACCGTAGGTGGTGCCGTAAACCTACCTGGCATGATCTTTAACGCTTACTGGGGTGAAGTAACACTATCGGGAAGCGGCGTGCTCGGCGCAGCGACTGGCCAAACAGTAAACCTAAGTGGTGCTGGTTCAGTAGTCTTTGGCACTACCCTGTCATCTGGTACTCAAACTTGGAGTATTACCAGCTACCAGCCAACTTTTTAAGCATAAACGGATTTGCGTGGGCTCACTATAATGATATACTTTTTACAGATGAGACGATGCTTGGATGGGCAGCATGGATAAGAAGACTACCAAAAATTCAAAGGTATATTTTTTTGAGGACAAACCACTCTTCGGGCTCGATATCGGGCACGGCGAACTTCGCGTGGTGCAGCTTAGTTTGTCCAAGAGTAAAAAGCCCCGCCTAAAAGGCTACGGCGCTATTGCCTTTGACAGTAACGCTGTCGTTAACGGTGTGATCATTAAGCCAGAGCTAATCGCCCACGCCGCGGTTAAACTATTCAGCAAGGAATTGGTAGGCGAGATCACCACCAATCGCGTTGCAGTATCGCTACCGGCCTACCGCGCGCTAACCCGCGCCGTACAAATGCCCAAGATGACCCGCAAGGACCTAGACGAAGCCGTCAGGACCGAAGCCAGCCAATACATGACCAATCCCGATACGTTGTACCTCGATTACTCAATATTGCGAGAAGACAAGGATGGCATCGAAGTCTTCATTGTTGGTATGCCCAAAGAGGTTGTTGATTCGTACTTGCTTCTTAGCCGCATGATGGGTCTAGAGGCAGTTTTGTTTGACACTACCATCGGTGCCAGCGCCCACTTATTTGCCAGTGACAAGCAGCGTAGCGATATCCCATCTGTTTTGGTGGATGTTGGTTCGGCTACTACCGACATCACTGTCTTTAACCGTGGACTCGTGGTTACGGGAACTGTAGCTTCCGGTGGTGACGACATTACTGTCGCTATCGCCCGTGGGTTGCACGTCACGCCGAGCGAGGCACTTATGCTCAAGAGTGAATATGGACTGCTCAAGAGCGTATTCCAGGATCAAATTGTATCAGCCGTCGACACACCACTCGCACTATTGCTCAAAGAAATCCGCCGCACCATCCGTTACTACGAGCAGCGCTATACCAAGGACGAGCCAATCGGACAGGTCATCACCATGGGTGGTGGTGCTAATATGCCCGGGCTTACCGAATATCTTACCGAGCACCTCAAACTACCAGCACGTCCATTTGACCCATCTACGCATATCGACTTTGGGCATTTACGCTCATTCTTTAACGCTGACCGTATGTCGTACGTTACCGCTGCAGGCCTGGCAATTGCTAGCCCTTCGGAGGTGTTTGCGTGATCAACCTGTTGCCACCTGACCTCAAAGAAGAATACCGCTACGCCCGGTTCAACCACAAGCTAGCTACTTGGCTCGGTGCATTTGTAGCCGCCATTGCTGGCGTTGCCCTCATAGCTTTTATTGGCGTGCTCATGATGAATAGTTCCATAAACACCTACAAGACACGTGTCTCTAACGCCCAACACGAACTATCCGCCGATAACGCTACAGCCGTCGACAAACAAGTTGGCGATATTTCGAATAACCTTAAATTAATGGTAACTGTGCTTTCCAAAGAAATCTTATTCTCTAAGTTACTGTCGCAGTTGGGCAGCCTGACACCATCGGACGTAATCCTTACTAACCTATCAATTTCACAAACCGAGACCGCTATCGACATTACCGCCCAAACCGGGTCTTATAACGCCGCCAGTCAGTTCCAAGTCAACCTACAAGATCCCCGTAACCAGATTTTCTCTAAGGCCGATATCGTGAGCATCAGTTGTGCCACTGGCCAAGCGGTAACGGACCCCAAACACCCATGTACCGTCAACATCCGAGCGCAGTTTACCCAGAATAATCCTTTCCTGTTTATTAATGCTAGCAAGCAAGGAGCGGCACACTAATGGATAGTCGAAAAGTGTATTTTATCCTGATTGGTGTCCTGGTTTTGCTTGGCCTTGGACTGCTTGGCAGCGCCAAAGTCGCCAATGGCGTGCTCGAAGCTAAGTCAAAGAATTTAGTTAATCTAAAGGCCCAGGAACAAGCTGCATCTGCCAGCCAGGTTAAGGTCGCCAAAGACAAAAAAGATATAGCTACGTATGCAGACCTCAATACCATCGCCAAGTCAGTAGTCCCTCAAGACAAAGACCAAGCCGAGGCCGTCCAAGAAATCGCCAATCTCGCCTCGCAGAGCGGCATTAGGCAGCTTAGCTCAATCACCTTCCCGCCATCTACACTAGGCAGTACTGGCACAAGCGTAAAGACAGGCGCTGGCCTAACTCAGGTTACACCAGCCAAGGGTATTCCTGGCGTATACCAGCTTCAGCTAACCATTACCCAAGACAACACTTCGCCAGTACCCTACAGCAGCTTCACTAGCTTCCTAACCAAACTAGAGCAAAACCGCCGTACCGCCCAAGTCAGCAGCATTAGCATCCAGCCCGACCAAAAGAACCCTAGCCAAGTTTCGTTCACACTAATCATTAATGAGTTTATCAAGCCATGAATAAGTCATCAGATCAGCTCCAAAAAATCTTACGTGAGCTTTTGCGCCTCCGCGTGCTGCTTTTCCTAATCTTGGTCGCCTGTGTCTACGGTTTTGTGGGCCTGCGGGTAATGAACCTGCGCAATCAGCAACCCGACCAATCTGCGGTTTCGTCGGCCACCACCATCACCCAACCACACATCGACCAAGCCACA
>CBJLZK010000077.1:0-4885 GCA_966427515.1 uncultured bacterium
ATTGGCACACTGTCGCCAAGCCAGTCTTACAAAGTCGATGTGGTTGGCGACGTAAACGTTTCGAGTGGTTCAGCATACCGCATTAACGGCACTGCAATTTGTACTGGTGCTGGCTGTACGGCCGCATCTGGTTCTGGTTACTACATCCAGAACCAATATTCGGCCGTTCAAACCGCCAACCTCCGCATTCAGACTGCCAGCGACACTGTCAATACTGTAACCCTACAGAGCTCTGCAAATCAGAACAACGGTACAAACCAGAGCGACTTGCTTGAGTTCCAAAACTCATCAGGTACCTTGATCGCTGGAGTAACTCCTAACGGCACAATCTGGAGCGCGCCGGTATCTAGCCTGGCTGGCGTACCAACTACAGCCCGTATGTTCATCCAGGCCAACAGCGCTACAAGCAACTCAGTAGTGATCCGCGCTTCGGCATCTGGCACTGGTGTATCGAGCGACGGGGCGCCGCTGCGGGTTCAGAACAAAGATGGCACACTCGACACCTTTACCGTAGGCGGTGATGGCGCAGTTACCTCTCGCAGCATAACCAACTCAGCAACGGCATTCCAGATTCAGAATGCCAGCGGCACCGATGCACTTAATGTTAATACTACGAACAGCAACATATCGACATACGTTGGTTCATTGAACGTCAATGGTATTGCTAACCCAAGTTCACCAACCCTTACCACAAGTACTACTGGCGGTACCCTGGCAGCAGCAACTTACTCTTATCTGGTTGCTGCAATAAACCAAGCTGGGAGCCAGACAGTAGCTACAATAGCAACGCCTTCGTCGCTTGCGACTACGGGCTCTACGAGCACCAACACCCTTACATGGTCGGCTGTGGCAAACGCTTCAGGATATGCTATCTACAGGACGACTAATGGTGGCACTACTTGGTACACCAACAACGTGTCATCGGCGACCACGAGCATAACCGACAACGGCACGAACTTTACTTGGACGACTACGGGCAATCCTAACCGCGACTACAACGCAACGGGTGGCATTAACGTCCAATCAGGAACCGCCATAACCTTGGATGGCGGCGCAGGCAATTACGCTAGCTCTTTGGAGTATGACCCTTCGTATAACTACGTTGCCCTTAACAATATGAACTCGGGCGGCGGGATCTACCTGCAGAGCAATAGCTTCTTGGCGTATCGCAATACCACAACCTACGCGACGCTATTCAACGTAAACAGCACAGGCCAGACAACCTTTACGACAGCATCTAACACTACAGCAGGTTTCCAGATTAATAACTCCTCGAACAACACAGTCTTTGATGCAGATACATCCAACAGCCGTGTCGGTATTAACAATGCAACCCCCAGCCGCACCCTTGACGTTACTACAAATACTAGCGTCACTAACGCACCATCGATCCGCTTGTTACAGAGTGGTAGCGGTGATGCCAGTATGGAATTCCAGAGTACGGCCGCCGCTACGAGTTTCTATGTCGGCCAAGACACAACTGATGGGTCGTTTAAGATCAATTCATCTACGGCGGCATCGGGTAATGGTATTTCGTATGTCCAATCCCTTGGCAACAGCACTGGCAACACAGCGGCCACGACGCTTACCCAAGCTGTTACTGCTACTGCTGGCAACACCCTTGTCGTCTTCGCTAGCTGGGGTACGTCTACGAGCGGTTTGACCTGTTCCGACACCTTGGGCAACACCTGGGTCACGGTCGTGACCAAGGTTGACTCAAGCCACGCCCAGAGTAGTGGTGTCTGCTACGCAAACAATGTTACTGGTGGTTCGGATACGGTTACGGCAACCTTTGCCTCATCCCCGTACCGTCGCATTGTAGTGAACGAATACCATGGGTTGGCTACGAGCAGCCCAGTGGATGTGAGTGCCAGCAATACTGCCGCCAATGCTACTACTGCCACCGACGCGGTCACTAGTGGTACGGCCACGACGACTACTGCCGGCGACTTGATCTTTGGCGCTGTCGAAGATGATGTCGCTTCCAACAATGTTGCAGCCGGCACAGGGTACACTTCACGCTTCACGATGGATGGTGTTGACACTATGATCCAAGATAAGATCCAGTACTTTGCAGCATCGACCGCCTCTACGAACACCTTTAGTAACACCGACGGCTTTACATCTATTATGGTAGCCTTCAAGGCTCAACCAGGCGTCCTGAGCGACACCTTCAACAACCCTGAGTTCTCGCTGTCGCAGTCAGGTGCGGCATCATTTAAGAACTACGCCAACTCCACAACGGCCTTTAGTATCCAGAATAATGCCAGCCAACAGATGCTCAACGTTGATACTACCAACAGCATCATTACGCTGAACGGTGGTACGAGTAGCGTGCTTAACAACTGGGCGACTACCAGCAGCTTGAACACTGCCTTCTCATTTGGTGGCTATGCAGCTGCCAATGGCTACCTCTACACGGTTGGTGGTTATGGCTCGGGATACCAAGCTACAGTGCAGTACGCCAAAGTTAACGCAGATGGTTCAGTAGGTACGTGGAATACGACTACAGCTTTGCCAGGTGCTCGCGGATATGTCTCGGCGGCGGTTTGGGATGGTTATATATATGCTGTCGGCGGTACTAATGGTACGGCCAACCAAAGTACAATTTACTTTGCACGATTGAATCCGGACGGCACGGTCGGTACGTGGAATACGACTACAGCTTTGCCAGCCACACTTGATGCCGAAATGGTGGCTATCTCTAACGGCTACATGTACGTACTGGGTGGCAATAATGGCACGAGTACTGTTACCACTGTCTATCGCGCTACAATGCACGGCGATGGTGGTGTCGGCTCATTCTCAACAGATACTGCTTTGCCCGCCAGCCTTAGCCAATCAGGCGTGGTAGTTGATAACGGCAACCTTTACCTGATCGGTGGTTATAATGGCACAAGTACGGTAAATACCACTTACTATGCATCTCTTAACTCATCGAATGGCTCGATAGGCACCTGGAATACTGGTCCGACGCTACCTGCTAATCTGTCTGCATTTCCAGCAACGGCTATGAATGGCAATATTTATTACTTTGCTGGCTCCAACACGTACTACGCTTCGGTTAACGGCAGCACAGGCGCTCTGGGTAGCTGGACGGCTAATGGCTACACTATCCCTAATGGTTATAACGGCCAGGGTGCCGCATCGGTAAACGGCTATATGTATGTCCTTGGTGGCTACAATGGTTCCGGCCAGACGCAGGTTGTATACGCCTCTGGAGCACGTACATACGTAGGTGGTTCCTTGGACTTGGTTGGCCTGTACGGCGCCCAGAGCTTGGTGGGTGACAATATGCAGACGACTGGTAGTGTGGGCGGCACTTTGACTGCAGGCAATACAACGGTTGTCGGTACGCTACAAGTCCAGAGCCAAGCGTCATTTAACAGTAGTGTAGCTATCAATGATGGTCTTAACGTGTCGATTAACAGCGGCCTTGGCTATATCGCCCAACTCCAGAACACCAACACAGGTACGAGCGCCAAGGGTCTTTTGATTCAGCTCGCTATAGCTAATGCTTCACGCAGCACCAGTAACTACTTTGAGGCCTTTGCCGGCCCCGGTAGCACTGTGGCTGGTAAGATCCAGGGTGGCGCCAGTGCCGTAGCCTACACGACAAGCGGTGCCGACTATGCCGAATATTTCCTGGCTAATCCAAATAGCCTGCCACAGCCGGGCGAATTAGTGGCACTAGACGGCAGTAATGACAAGACGGTAACTAAGGCAACGAGTACTAGTGGCCAACTGATGGGTGTTGTTTCAACTAACCCTGGCTTTATCGGTAATGGCCCGATCTGCAACGCATACGACAGTAACTGTGATAGTGACTACCAGAAGTACAACGTACTCGTAGCAATGACTGGCCAGGTGCCTGTTAAGGTTACTGTAGCTAATGGTGCGATCCACCGCGGTGATCCAATCACGGCTTCTAGCACTGCTGGTGTCGGTCAGAAAGCTACTACGGCAGGTACAATCGTAGGTTACGCCGAACAAGATGCCAGTGCCAATGGCACTATCCAAGTTCTGATCCAGCCTGGCTACTACAGCCCAGCCGCAGACTTGCAAGGCTCGAGCAATGTTACCAACTTCACCGACATTAATGTGAGCGGCACAGCCCAGATTAATGACCTTAAGGTTACAGGCACGGCTAGCTTGGCACAGTTGACGGTTTCTGGTAATGCCACAATCTCGGGCACACTGACAGTTGGCGGCACCCTGATCCTGTCCTCAATGGGCACGGCTCCAGCTAATGCCGTTAACGGCGCAATGTACTACGACACTGCTAAACACTCGGTTATGTGTTACCAGAACGGTGCCTGGGTAGGTTGCTCCAACGGTTTGCGTTACACCAACACTACGGCACCTGCCGCCATCAGCAATACCAATAGCGAGACTGTCTTCGGCAAGCAATACACCCTGCCAGTCGGCGACTGTGTCCAGGGCCGCGTGTACCGCGTGACGGCTATGGGTTATTACAGCACTGACGCTAATGCCACGTCACTTGGCTTCAAGATGCGCCTTGGCGGCTCGCCTGGCTCCTTAAACGGCACAGTCCTAGCTAGCGGTTCGGCTGCCGCCATGCCAGCTGGTGCGTCAAACCTGGCTTGGCGCCTAGACGCCCAGTTCACCTGCGACAACAACCCAAGTACGAATGCAGGCATTGAGGCTCAAGGCTTATTGACCTACGTCACTCCAACTGGCCAGAGCGATGTTATCGGGCTGGTTAACACCAACAATGTCACGATGGATACATCGGATGCCGGTAACCCAAGCGGCATGCCGTTGCAGGTAAGTGCCCAGTGGGGCGCTGCCTCTGGCGCAAATAGCATCACGCTCCGCCAGCTGGTAGTTGAAAGCTTGGGTCCGTAATGAAGGTAATTAAAAG
>CBJLZK010000078.1:0-4794 GCA_966427515.1 uncultured bacterium
TAAACTATCTAATAGAAGCAGTTCAAAAATAATGTTGATACTTACTTTGCGTACCGAAAAGCCAGAAGCGGAAGTCGGTCTTTTTGATGGTCAGAACAAGCTGGCATATGAGGTTTGGCACGCCCATCGCCAGTTATCGGTTACCCTTCATCAAAAAATTGTGGATATCCTACGGAGCCAAGGCAAAACCCTAAAAGATCTAGAGGGCATTGTGGGCTTTGCCGGACCAGGCAGCTTTACTGGATTACGCATCGGGCTAACCGTAGCCAATACGCTGGCGTACGGCTTGCAAATCCCTATCGTGGGCATGCAAGACCCAGAGTGGCTAGAGCGCGGCATCGCCAGGCTGGAAGCAGGTGAGCACGACAAAATTGCACTGCCTGAATATGGCGCCGAGGCACATATTACTGTTCAGAAAAAATAGCCCTGCACGTAATATTGACCACGTTCCTAGAACCAGCGTATAGTTTTAGATAAGGATTTGCCGATTTGTCTAGCAGTCCGTTCCATTTTTATAAAACATTTTTGAATTTAGGTAAGCAACCCCAGGCTAGTGATGTGATAGCGATTGCCTGGTGCTTATCTGTACGATAGAAAGGAAACGCGTATGGACCCAATTACCATAGTGCTTGCTGTGGCTGGGCTTGCTGTTGGTTTTGGCACAAACACTGTCTTAACCAAGCGTAAAGTAGGGTCGGCTCAAGAGCAGGCCGACAAAGAGTTAACTAAGGCTAAAAAGGAATCTGCCAAACTTCTTGACGAAGCCCGTGACGAAGCCGCCAAGGTTGCAGACCAAACCCGTAAAGAAGAACAAACACGACGCCGTGAGCTCAAAGAGATTGAGCAGCGGCTCGTTTCGCGCGAGGAGACTCTCGACAGGAAGCTTGACGACCTTGATAAGCGCAGCGAGAAGCTACGCAAGGGTGAAGCCGAAGTTGAAGAACTCAAGGACGAAATCCGTTCAATCCGCCAAAAACAGCAGGAAAAGCTAGAAAAGATTGCTAAGCTGTCCAAGCAAGAGGCTGCCGAAAAGCTGATGCAAATGACAGAGCGCGACATCCGCGGCGACCTGACAGGCTTGATCTCTAAGATGCAAGTTGAAGCCCAGGACCAAGCCGAGGAACAGGCTGCGCTTATTATCACGACTGCCATGGAGCGCATGGCTTCCGAAGTCACTGCCGAGCGCACCGTAACCAGTGTTAAGCTCGAAGACGAAGAGATGAAGGGCCGTATCATTGGTAAGGAAGGCCGCAACATCCAAGCCTTACAGCGCGCAACCGGCGTAGACATTATGGTGGACGACACCCCTGGGTATGTGGTGCTTAGCTCATTCGACCCAGTGCGCCGTGAGGTCGCCCGCCAGGCTCTGGAGATGTTGATGAAGGATGGCCGTATCCATCCAGGCCGTATTGAAGAAGTCGTAGCTAAAGCCCAAAAGAATGTCGAAAAAGACGTCGTCAGGGCCGGTGAGGACGCTGCGCGTGAAGTAGGCATCATTGGTATTCCAAAAGAGATTTTGCATCTCTTGGGTGAACTCAAGTACCGTACAAGCTACGGCCAGAATGTGCTTAAGCACAGCACCGAAATGGCTCACATGGCCGGCATTATCGCCGAAGAACTTGGGGCTAACGTAAAGGTAGCCAAGTACGCTGCACTGACACACGACATGGGCAAGGCTCTCACTCACAAGATGGAAGGCAAGCACCACCACATTAGTGGTGAAATGCTGCGCAAGTACGGCGCCCCCGAAGAAGTTGCACTAGCTGCCGAGCAGCACCACGACGACGTCGAGGCTACAAGTGTCGAAGCCTTGATTATCCGTGTAGTGGACGCTATTAGCGCCTCACGTCCAGGTGCCCGCAATATTTCTGCAGAGAACTTTGTGGAGCGCATGAAGGAACTCGAAAACGTGGCTAACAGCTTTAATGGTATCGAGAAGTCATATGCCATTTCTGCCGGCCGTGAAGTCCGCGTGTTCGTTAAACCACAGAACGTCGACGACTTGGCTGCTATCCGCTTGGCGCGCGACATCGCTACCAAGATTGAATCAACCATGCAGTATCCGGGTACCATCAAGGTTAATGTCATCCGCGAGACCCGTGCTGTCGAATTCGCCAAGTAAACACCAAGTAATTTTTATCATGCTGGGTCTGCCAGGTTCGGGCAAAAGTTTTGTGTCCGACTGGCTAGGCCCAGCTTTTGGTGCTGTGCATATCCGCACCGATGACCTGCGGGATGCTATGTTCGGCGAAGAAAAGCTGGAATATCATCACAGCCGTAAATACCAGGACCAAGTACATGGCGCGGCCTATTACATTGCCGAACAAGTTGTGTTGGCAGGCGGCTCGGTCATTTACGACGCCAATCATAATGCGCGCAAGAGCAGGGCGCCGTTACAAAAGTTAGCGGCAGGAGTGGGTGCCTTACCTATCGTTGTGTGGGTCAAAGCGCCGCTAGAACTTGCCAAAAAGCGTGTGTTGGACCGTGAGGCGGCCGGTGGTATGAAGGTCTTCGAACTTGATTTTGTGGAGCGTATGGCCAAAAATCTACAGCCGCCAACAGATACCGAACTATGCCTTGAATTGGATGGCCAAGCTAACCAACAAACTCAACGGCAGCAGTTTATGGAGCAGTTCGCCAAAATCCTAGCTGAGCAGGTACAATAGTACAGATGATAAAAGCAGTTTTGTTCGACTTCGGCGGGGTACTGACAGCAAGTGGCCGTTCCGGATTTGTAACAGAGTCTGTCGCCAAGCTATACGGCGTTGATCCCGCGGAAGTGCAAATGCAGGATACGCACGCAGAATTGCGCCGTGGCCGTGGTGATGTAGACGCTTTTTTTGCTGGCCTAAACCAGAAGTACGGTAAACATGTCACCAAGGCAATGTTTGTAGCCGAAACCACTAAGGATTACGAGCCACTGCCAGAAGTGTATGCGCTAGCTCAGCGGATGCGTGAGCATGGCATCAAAACTGCCATCTTTTCTAATATCTTTCAGATTAATGCCGATGAACTTAGGCGCCGGGGCTGTTACGATGGCTTTGACCCTGTACTGTTATCTTGTGAACGGGGGTATGCCAAGCCCGATCCTGAATTTTACGATATTGCTATCAAACAACTAGGTGTAAGGCCAGAAGAAATCATGCTGATCGATGACCAAGATAAGTGCTTGGAACCAGCCCAAGCCTTAGGTATGAAGGTCGTAGCGGCCGCAAGCCCCAGTCAAATAATTGCCGACGCTTCAGCCATAATCAAGCAAGAGAATGGCATAGATATTTAAGCGAGTTACAATATGGCTATGAGCGACGATACCCAGCAACCTGCTACCCCGCAAAGCGAACCAGTCCGCGACGATATTACGCAACCCGCCGACCAGTTAGCCGAAAAGCTTACCAATGCCAGCGTTGGTGTAGGCGACCTTGCCAAAAATATGGATACCATTGTTGAGCGCAAATTAGATAACGCCGAGCAAAAGCTCGACACCTTTATGAAAAACCTCGATAATTTCTTAGGAAAGTTTTAACATGAATATTTTGTATATCGGCGACATTATGGCCGAACCTGGGCTTACTCTCATCGAAAAGTACCTGCCGAACCTGCGCCGGCAGTACGCAGCGGATGTGGTGATTGCCCAGGCCGAAAATCTTTCGGATGGTAAGGGGATTATGCTGCTCGATTTTAACCGGCTCAAAAAAGCTGGCGTCGATTTTTGTACTGGCGGCAACCACTCGTTTGCCCGCGAAGAAATTTTTGCCCAAATGAATGACCCAGCCCAACCCATTATCCGCCCCGCTAATTACCCAACCGGCACGCCAGGCCTGGGTTACAAATACGCCAAGACTACCAAGGGCGATGTGTTAGTAGTTAGCCTGCTCGGCAAAATTGTGGGCAAGGATGCCGACTTGCCTGTCGACAACCCGCTAAAAGTCATCGATGATATCCTAGAAAAAGAGAAAGATCACCCAAAGGTGGCTACAGTAGTGAACTTTCATGGTGACTACAGTAGCGAAAAGCTGATCATTGGCTACTACTTAGACGGCCGCGTTACGGCGGTCATAGGTGATCACTGGCACATCCAGACTGCCGACGCTGACGTACTGCCTAAGGGCACAGCACACATTACCGACGTTGGGATGTGCGGCTCGGTAGACTCATCCCTAGGTGTTACCTTCGATAGCCTGATCCCACGCTGGCGTGACGGCCAGGTGACCAGGGATGTCATCGAATACAATGGCCGCATGCAATTCTGTGCCTTATTAATTACTGTAGACGAGCAAACTGGTTTGGCCACCAAGGCCGAGGCTATCCGCGAAGTTTTCGAACATTAAACGAGCCGTTGATTATTTGCGCTATATCGGGTATAATTTGATCTGTTTTACGGGGTGTGGCGCAGTTGGCTAGCGCGCCTGGTTTGGGACCAGGAGGTCGAAGGTTCGAGTCCTTTCACCCCGACCAGAAGAAATTTTGTCTAAATCCACCAGCTTATCGTATGGTGGATTTATTGTTATAACAGAGACAGAATCATCACCAGCACGCAGGTTCGACACCACTTCGTTATATACCGCGTTCTCTTCCACTAAATCGTTGGTATTTAGCAGTATTAACAGGTAGGCTTTGGTGAGTTCGTAAAATTCTTCTTCAGTAGGCAGCTCGGTATTAAGGCGCTCTAACTCAGCCTCACAGCTTTTAATGTTTGCCGTAGCGACATTAACAAGGTTTTGGTACTGCTCAAGCCTACCTTTATGGTGCTTTTCGTACTCAATTGGGTAGCCAGACGGGAAGTTTTGATACTTT
>CBJLZK010000079.1:0-4775 GCA_966427515.1 uncultured bacterium
AGCAGCTTCCCCAAAAAAGAATCTTTAACACCCATTGCTAACATTTATTATAACTACAACCATAACCTTTTAAAGACTTGCGGTTTTTGGCAAAGTATTATTTCTTACAAGCAGTACCAGTTTACTGATATACTATAAAGAGAATGACTGGTGGGGATAAATACGTACGGAGGGTTACACATGGCCAAGGATAAGTCCAAAGAATCAAAAGCAGATATTGAAGCTACAGCAGTAAGCGAAGGTAAGACCAAGGCCTTAGGCCTGGCAATGGAGCAAATCGAAAAGCAGTTCGGTAAGGGTTCGATCATGAAGCTTGGGGAGGCTAACAACCACGCCCAAGTCGAGACCATCCCAACCGGCAGTATTTCGTTGGACCTCGCTCTGGGTGGCGGCCTGCCAAAAGGCCGTATCGTCGAGATTTATGGTCCTGAAAGCTCAGGTAAGACTACACTAACCCTGCACGCTATCGCAGAAGTCCAAAAAGCTGGTGGCACGGCTGCATTTATTGACGCCGAGCACGCCCTGGACCCAGCGTATGCCAAGCGTATTGGTGTTGATGTGGACAATCTGCTCCTGAGCCAGCCAGACAACGGTGAGCAGGCCCTGGAGATTACCGAGACGTTGGTCCGCAGCAATGCAGTCGACATCATCGTAGTTGACTCTGTAGCTGCCTTGGTACCACGTGCCGAAATCGAAGGTGACATGGGTGATTCGCTGCCAGGTTTGCAGGCCCGCCTAATGAGCCAGGCCTTGCGTAAGCTAACCGGTGTGATCAACCGTTCCAAAGCCACGGTTATCTTTATTAACCAGATCCGTATGAAGATTGGTGTGATGTTTGGCAACCCAGAGACTACCACTGGTGGTAACGCGCTTAAGTTCTATGCTTCGGTGCGTATGGATATCCGTCGCATTGGTCAGATTAAACAAGCAGACCAGGTGATTGGTAACCGTACCCGTGTAAAGGTAGTCAAGAACAAGATTGCACCACCTTTCCGTGAAGCTGAATTCGACATTATGTACAACGAAGGTATCAGCCGTAGTGGTGACATCCTGGACATTGCCGCTGCACGGGGTATTGTGGACAAGAGTGGGGCTTGGTTCGCTTACAACGACCAAAAGATCGGCCAGGGCCGCGAAGCAGCCAAGACTTATCTGAACGAGCACCCAGAAGTGACCGAAGAAGTAGCAGACAAGATTCGCCAATCTGCTGTCCAAGAGTAAGAACTCAATAATAAGCTACGGGCCATAAGCTGTATCTAGGGTTTCGTAGTATGGCCAGGTACAATTAAATTATCGATGACAACGACTAACCACATGCTATCTGGTGCAGTAGTAGCAGTAGCCTTGCACCAACCCATATTTGTCTTCCCGGCTGCATTTTTGTCGCACTTTTTGCTTGATGTTATGCCTCATTTTGGGATCAAAGAGGATCACCCGGCAGAACGTAACCGCCACCCGTTATTCCACTACATTGTTACTATAGACGTGGTGCTCGCCCTCTGCCTGATAGTTCTCTTACCCTTGACTCTAAAGGAGTCTGTTAGTTGGTGGGTGCTGGTCATTAGTATGATTTTAGCAATGTCCCCAGATTTGGTATGGGTGCGTGGCTTTATATCGGAAGTCCGCACCAAGACTGACTTTGACCGGTATGGTTGGCTGTCTAAGTGGCACCAAAAAATCCAGTGGTTCGAGAAGCCATGGGGATTAATCACCGAAGTTATTTGGTTCGGCGCTATGGCGACGTTGCTAGGATTACTGGCGACATGAAAATCACTGCTATCAAACAGCAGGTTAAGCGAGCCGACAGGTATTCCGTATACGTAGATGGCAAGTATTCGTTCAGCCTGGGCGAGTCTGAGCTATTAAAGCAGGGTTTGGCATCGGGTCAGGAACTAGACGCGCAGCGCCTGGCAGAGCTCAAAGAAGCGTCGGGCAACGACAAAGCATACGGCAATGCCCTGCGTTATACCGCCATGCGGCCGCGCAGCGAATGGGAAGTAGTAACGTACCTTAAGCGCAAGGACGTCGACGAGCCAGTCATAGAATTCATTATGGACCGCTTACGCAATGTGGGGCTGCTCAGTGACAAAGCGTTTGCTCAAGCATGGGTTGCTAACCGGCGCCTGCTCAAGAGTGTGAGCAAGCGGCGTTTAGTGCAGGAACTCAAACAAAAGCATGTGCCAGAGCGTATCATTGACGAAACGCTTAGGGAAGACGAGACTGACGAGCGTGATACACTCAAGCAGCTTGTCGAAAAGAAGCAGCACAAATATGCCGACAAAAATAAGCTGATGCAATACCTTGCCCGTCAAGGTTTTGGCTACGATGATATCAAAAGCGTTATAGGGGAGCGGGCAGAAGACTAGGCTCGCTATGCCCAGGCTTTAGCGCCGGCGGGTACGCGTTGTGACAAATCTTGGACCACGATCTTACGGTCGGTAATTTCGACAATTTGGGTGCGGTCTATGCCAAGGCTGCCACCAGTAAGATTACGGAACAGTGACTGGCCGACATAAATCTTTTGGACAAACATCGTCGTTGTTTCGGTGGCGTAGTCTACTACTTTGCCGATTTTTTCTTTGCTAACAGTTTTGACAGGCTTGTTCATGAGGTCAAACTTAAGTTCCATGATACTTTTAAGCCTGATCAATTCTTCTGGTTCGGCAAGGACATCGTGATCGTTTACTACAAAGCCCTGGGGGATGACGTCACGAATATCCTGGTACAACAAAACTACTACGTTTTTGCGCTGAAAGGCATCCTGGCAGTAAAAACCCTCAATCTTGAGGTTGGTGGGGTTAATGATTGGCGCTGTGGTGGTCGCGACAACTCCCCCTGTTCTGAGACTCAGAACCGGACGATTAAGTAAACTGCTGCTAAGTTGTAGCATATGCATTAGTATAGCGCGAGTAGAAAAAACTAACAAAGTGCTTGCGCTTTTGGGCAACCATTTCTACGATCATGGCCATGAAGAATATACAGCAAGTGGCCGCCAACCTCATGAGTTTAGTTTTGGTCTTGTTTGTCCCAATGCATGTGGTTGCCCAGGATGGAACGGCTGTGGAGCCACCAGTATATTCTTCATCAATTATTATCACCGAAGTCCAGACTGGCGGTGCCAGCGCTAGTGACGAATTTATCGAATTGTACAATACCGGTTTTACAAATGTTGACCTGGCGGGCTGGCAGGTGCGTTATGTTAATGCGGCGTCGGCTAGCCGTGAGACATCGTTGTTGGCAACGTTGGAACCTGCTGCTGGCGAATCACTTATTCTTGGGCCCCGGGCGTATTTAGTGCTACGAACGGCTACGGTGATACTGCAGGACGGGCTACAGAGCATGACCTACACCGCAAAACTATCGAGTGCAGACAAGGCAATTGCCTTGTACCGCCCAGATACTGCTACCTGTGAACTACATGTGCAAGATGCTGTAGCATGGGGCGCTAGCATTGATGGTGAGGGCCAGGCGCCACCGGTTGCGGTGCCTTTAGCCGACCGGTTGCTTAGGCGCACGCGCAATGCCGATGGTTTTTATGCCGATACTAACCACAATGATTATGACTTTGTGGCATCGTATGTGGTTAAATCGAGCGCAAGCAACGGCAAAGTCGTAGAGGCTACGCCGGGGGCTGACAATACGGTCATAAATGCCGTAGCCTTGCCACCAGCAACTGGAGCTGGGTCAAATCTAGCGCCGGTCGCAATCGATGATTGTGTGGTCCCCGACGATCCGCTCAAAGACAACGGGCAGCTAGGGCAGAGCGATGAATCACCTCCGTCCTCGACCGAAGTACCGCCGGCCCAATCGGGGGATCAGGCTCAGCCGTCCTTGTCGGTGGCAGACTTGGGTCTGAATGCGCCACAGCTCAGCGAAATTTTGCCAAACCCTGCAAGCCCGTTAACAGACGCCGAAGACGAATTTGTAGAGCTATATAACCCTAATGATGCGCCGTTTGACCTGTCGGGTTTTACGCTCGAGTCTGGCAAGCGCCACTATACTTTCGTGATTGGTACTATGCTGGCTCCCAAGGAGTTTAAGGCCTTCTTTGCAGCACAGACGCACCTATCGTTGCCGAACAGCGCAGGACAGATACTGTTGCTCGACCCACTTGGAAACGTGATTGGCCAGACCGACTCGTATGGCACTGCCAAGGACGATTATGCATGGGTACTGGCAGCGGGGGTATGGCAGTGGACCACCAAGCCAACACCAAATGCATCTAACGTTATAGCGGCACCACTCACAAAAACAACTAGCAAGGTTACTCCAGCGGCAAAAACGTCAGTGAAGGGCGCTGCAACTACCAAGGCCACTAAAGCCACTACCAAAAAGGCTACCGCTACCGCTCAGACAGCCATGACTAGCGAAACAACACGAAGCCCATTGCATCCAGGGGTACTTGCCCTAGTGGGTGGCCTCGCGTTACTATACGGAGCGTATGAGTACCGAAGTGACGTGGCAAACCGAATCCACCAGTTCCGAGTCTACCGAGCAACTCGCCGAGAAAATAGGCAATGCGCTAAAGGGCGGCGAAGTGATTGAGCTTGTGAGCGACCTTGGTGGCGGCAAGACTACCTTTACCCGTGGCTTAGTCCGCGGTGTGGGCAGCGCCGACAAGGTTGCAAGCCCCACCTTTACGATTAGCAAGGTTTATCAGGCCGACAAGTTAGAAGTGCATCATTTTGACTTCTACCGTTTGGGTGAGGCCGGTATTGTAGCCGATGAGTTAGCCGAAGTCGTGGGTGACCCAAATACTGCTGTTGTGGTGGAAT
>CBJLZK010000080.1:0-4758 GCA_966427515.1 uncultured bacterium
AAAGACGGCATGCTAACCAAGGTCACTACGCTTATCGGCTACTTTGCTGGTGCCTGTTCGGTCCTGCTGATTGTAGTGTCGGCAATCATGTACGTGACGTCCGAAGGAGACTCGGGTAAGATTCAATCTGCTAAAATGACATTAATATACGCTGTTGTGGGTCTGGCCATCGTTGCCGTCTCGCAGAGTGTAGTGATATTCGTACTGCGTAATATATAAAGGACATATGATGAAACGATTAGTATTGATTGCACTCACCGCCTTAACCTTGGTTGTAGGCAACTTGGCTATGCATACCTCTCCGGTCTTGGCTGATGCTAAGTCTGATATTTGTAGTGGTGTTGGGGCTGTAAGCGGCGGTAATGGCTGCGCCAACCCCAAAGGTAGCCCTACGGTTAATAGCGTCATTAATAGCGTCATTAACATTATTAGTGCCTTTGTTGGTGTCTTAGCTGTGATCATGATTGTCTTTGCTGGTTTCCGGTATGTTACTGCCGCTGGCGATTCAGGCAAAATTTCTTCTGCCAAAAATACTCTTATCTATGCCATTGTTGGTCTTGTCGTGGCTGGCATGGCACAAATAATAGTCCGTTATGTGGTAACCAATGTCATTCAATAGGAGTTGCCTATAAGAGGGGTGGTTCATTGAAGACATTTAACCGATTATGCTATATAATTAAGGAAACGCTTAAGAAAGGAAGCAGAATGTTTAAAAACCTTCGCAAATCATTTGCTGCATTAATCGCTGGTTTAGCTTTGGCTATCGTGCCCGTGCTAGCTCCGGTGGCAGTACACGCAGCAGATATCGGCAACCAACTAAAGTGTGGTTCCAACTTGGACGCCACAGGTGCTGGTTGTAACTCTAACGTTACAACTGGTAGCTCGAACCTTAACAATGTCATCACTGACATCGTTAACATTTTCTCAGTTGTTGTAGGTATCGTATCCGTGATCATGATTATCTACGGTGGTTTCCGTTACGTTACATCCGGTGGTGACTCCGGTAATGTTAGCTCAGCAAAGAACACTATTATCTACGCCGTTATCGGTTTGGTAGTGGTTGCCCTTGCCCAGTTCATTGTCCAGTTTGTACTAGACAAAGTAACGAGCATTGGTGCTGGCGCCTAGGCTCAGCATTGCTACCGCAAAAAACTGCCCTACGGGGCAGTTTTTTATTACCTTTCGAATGGGTACGAGTATTCCCTGCGTGTTGTCGGGCACAAAATAAAAACACCACTCTCACGGGAATGGTGTTTTTTATAAGCAGTGACGCTCTATTAGAGGACTTGGATCTTCTTAACAGTGTCCTGCTTGACCTTGGTGAAGCTGATGGTTAAGACGCCATCCTTCAACATTGCCTCGATCTCTTCTTCCTTTACTGGAACTGGCAAGGCAATGCTACGGGAGAATTCGCCCCAGTAGCACTCTTGTACGAAGTAGTTGACTACGTCGTCTTCGTTGCCAGCAGAAAGCGTGCCGCGAATGCTTAAAGTGTTATCAGAGATGCTTACGTCTAGGTCGTGCTTGTTAACGCCTGCGGTGCGAGCCTTAACAACCAACTTTTCCTTGGTTTCGTAAACATCAACAGCGAGCTGACCTGGTAGGTCTTCGCTTTCATCCCACTCATCATTAGTGACCGCCGGTTGAGAGGCAGCTGCTGGATCGGCAGCGACGGGAGCATCATCGTCACCCAAAAAGGCCGCGGTAAGCTCATCCTCTTCCATCAATAGGTCGTCGTCGCGATTGCGTCGCGCCATAGTTGTTACCCTCCACAGTTATGTGTGCTTAAGTTCTTGCGTTTTTGTGTTAATAGCAGTATAGCTTAGCTATTAAAGAGTTCGCAACCCTCGGCGCAGTTATTTACAACACAATAAACACAACGAACGAATGTTTGAACAAATAATTAGCCTAATCACCCCCCAAGCCTGCCTAACGTGTGGCTCAGAGGGTTCCCTACTATGTTCACAATGTCAAAAATTGCTGCCCAGCAAAGTGGTGAATATGCCCCACCAGATAGCACCTATATATGTAGCTACAGCGTACGAGGGTGTAGCGCGCGACTTGGTACATGCAGTTAAATTTGCAAGAGCCAAAGCTGCCTCCAAAGTGATTGCCCAAATTATGCATGATAGGTTACCTCCGCTTTCTTGCGGGTTGGTAACGCATGTACCGACTGCAAGCTCACGGATCCGCATACGGGGTTATGACCAGGCCGCCCTGATTGCTAGGCACTTTGCCAGGCTCCGTGGGCTGCCCTACGCTCCCCTGTTGGGTAGGTTGGGACAATGCCGCCAACTTGGCCAAGGCAGAGCAATGAGGTCAGCCCAGCTGCGACATGCCTTTTATGCCAAACGCCAGTATCTCTTGGCGGACCAGTACATATTACTGATTGATGATGTTATTACAACAGGCTCAACAATTCGAGTGGCTACAGCGCAGCTATGTGCAGCGGGCGCATCACAGGTAACGGCAGGACTTTTTGCCGCGGCCTGAAAAGGTTTGGCTAAACCAGACATTATCTGCTATAATCACCTCTGTTACGGTCCCCGCAAAACCTGCGCAGCAGATTTCGTGGCGTGACAGCATGGAAGGGTGTCCGAGTGGTTTAAGGAAACGGTCTTGAAAACCGTCGTGCCGGCAACGGTACCGTGGGTTCGAATCCCACCCCTTCCGCCAACGTACATTTCACGCTACAATATAGCCTCGTACGGAGAGGTACCCAAGTGGCTTAAGGGAGCACTTTGCTAAAGTGCCAGGGGGGAGCAATCTCCCGCGAGGGTTCGAATCCCTCTCTCTCCGCCAGACAAAAAACACCCTGCTACAGGGTGTTTTTTGCTTGAGGAATATTTTTGTATCACCAACAATATTTGGTGTACAATAACGCTTATGAAGGTGGACGACAAGCAACATCCTGCACCTGACAAAGGTGATGCTGCCAGCTGGCAGTATACTAACAATTCCCAACCGGCACCTGCATACGATCTGCCAGTAAATACGGGGCAAGAAGTACCACTCGAGGTCGAATGGACTGCTTCTGAGTTTGTGGCTCACGATAAAGGTACGCAATGGTACTTAGCTTTGGGCGCCGGCTCAGTGGTGCTGGCAGCGATTATCTACCTGCTAACCAAGGATATTCTTTCGACGGTAATTGTACTCTTGGTTGGCTTGCTCTTTGGTATTGCCGGAGCACGTAAGCCACGCGTACTGCATTACCAAGTGAACGACCATGGCCTAGCTATCGGCCAAAAGTTTTACCCTTACAATGAATTTAAATCCTTCGCCGTTATGGAAGAAGGTGCATTTTCGAGCATCATGTTCATGCCACTTAAGCGTTTTATGCCGCCAATTAGTATTTATTACGCACCCGAAGACGAAGAGCGTATAGTACAAGTCCTTGCGGTGTACCTGCCAATGGAAATGCGTACGCATGATGCTATTGACCGCCTGACCAGGCGTATGCGCTTCTAGCTATTCTTTGATATTTTCGTCGAGCGCTACAATGTAGGGCTTGTTGTTGCTTAGGTTGGCGGTCAAGACTACGCGTGTACACGGCTTGGATGATGCGTCGCAATCAGCACCATTCCGGGCAGTTACCCTGTAACTAAAGCAGTCGCCTGAGCGGTTTGCAGCCAGTTGTGCTCTTCCCTGTTTGTCAGTACACTGAGATTTTTTTGCGCTCCAAGATGGATCGTGCAGCTTACTCTCGTCAAAAGCGCCTTGGGCTACAGCAAAGGATGTGCTGTTAACGTCACTTAGCGTTGGGTAGCTGTGGTACTTTGAGTAATAAGACGAGAGGTCGTCAGCTAACTTACTGATGTTTTGCTTACGGATATTGTCGGCCTGGGTAGCGGAAATACCGGTCTGCTTGGCCGGCTTGTTGTGGTGGTTGAGGGCTTTATATGCCATAAATGCACCAAAACTAATAGCGAATAGCACTACCAAGGCTATGAGGCCAACGATCAAGGGGCGCAGCCAGCTTTTGCGCTGACGTGTCTTCTTTTGCGCAGTGCTCGGAAATTGAACCTGTGGTTCTTCTGGCATAGGCAAAGCTGCAGAGGCTTGTTGTGGCTGGGCTGGCGCAGGCAGCTCAGCGGCTGGCTGCATGTAAGCAGCTTGAGGGCCGGCTAAGTCGCCTTGTGGTGGGACCTGGTGCGGGGCAGCCTGCATAACCATACTAAAGGCGCGGTCTACCAGGGGTTGTGGCCAGCCGTTCTGGGCCAGGGTAGCACGAACTGTCTGCTCTGGCACGCCGTACCGCAGTTGTTGCAGAATATAAATAGTAAGCTCGTTGTTATCGTCCATGATCATCTCTTGGCAGTACGTCACCGTACGTTTTGATAATTATCCCATAGATAGTTAAAATTATCAAACTCCACCTCTGTTACAAGCGACGGCGTGATGGGTTGGCTTTGGCTAGGTCTAAAGCACGCAGGGTTTCATCCAGGGCGGTTATTTCGCCATCCTGGACGTTGCCGTTTTCGCGCAAGTGTCTTACGCCGCTAGCGACGAGGGCTAACTCCAATTGGTCGGCACTCATATACAACAAGGCTTCGCCATCTGGGTTGAGGGCTTCGCGGCCGATAATCATAAAGCCATCCCCCAGCGCTCCCCATGCGTCAGCTGCTGTCTTGTTCCAGGCAAAGGCCTCACCTTCGTCCATGTATTCACTAGCCATTACTACGCTGTCATGTAAAGCATCGTTGATGATTTCGGGGTGGTCTTCTGGCTGGATTAGCGGCCGGCCTTGGATAATTTCCA
>CBJLZK010000081.1:0-4740 GCA_966427515.1 uncultured bacterium
CGGCACGCCTACGCGGAACACTGAGTTCTTGAACAAGTGCAGCGCCAAAATAGGCTCTTCGGCTTTGCTCTCGCGGTACAAAAAGCCACCGAGCATCACAAGGCAGGCCGCAGCCAAGCCCAGAATCTGCCCCGATAGCCATGCGTACTGCTGGCCACCCCATTCGGTAATCAGCAGCAACGCGCTCACGCCACCTACCAGCAAGCTAGCACCAAAGTAGTCAATGTGGTGGTTGCGACGGAATTTGGGCAAGTGCACGACTTTCTCGATAACTGCCAACGCTAGCAAACCTAGCGGCAGGTTGATGTAAAACACCCAGCGCCAGTTGGTTGTAAGCAAGAGATGGTGCGGCTCAGTCAAAAAACCACCAATCAGTGGCCCAAACACGCTACCCACGCCAAAGACCAGACCGAACAAACCAGAGTACCGGCCACGTTCACGCGGCGGAATCATGTCGGCAATAATGGCCATAGCCAGGCTCATCAGGCCACCCGCCCCGATACCCTGCAAGGCCCGGAACGCAATCAGTTCGGTCAAGTTCTGGGATAAGCCACAGAGCGCCGAACCGAGCAAGAATATGACAATCGACAGCATAAAGATCTTCTTGCGGCCATACATGTCCGACATCTTGCCGTACAGTGGCTGGCTTGCCGTAGATGTCAGCAAGTATGCAGTAATCAGCCATGACATGTGTGTCAGGCCGTTTACAGGATCTAGGTCCTTTACAATGGTCCATAGAGCGGTACCCACAACCGTCTGGTCGAGGACACTCAGGAACATGGCCATCATCAGCCCTGTAATAGCCAGCGTAATCTGACGCTGGGTCATGTTGGGACGTTCAAATTGTGCCTCGGGGGCTTTTGCCACAGCGGTAGCAGAGGTTTTGCTCATGTGCTTTCCCTTTAACAGTGTTAAATAAATACCGTACTATCCTAACTTAACACGGTTAAGGAGTCAAGCGTTTTTGCTAACAAAAATGCCCAGTTGCCTGGGCATTTCGTGTCACTAAGATCCTGGGTTTTAGACAGCGCGGCGTTTACGCCACTTACCAAAAACTTTTTCGAGGATGATAAAGCCGACTGCAGAGATCAGCAGTGCCAATCCGCCGTTCAGGCCAGTCTTGCCCAGGGCTATAGTACCGATAACCGTCAGGACAAGCCAAGAGATACAAGCCTTGCGACTGATGTGCAAGCGTAGGTACTCGGCACCCAGATAGTAGTACGGGAAGATTAGGATGACAAGGAATGTGCTCGACAGCAAACCACAGATCAACACTGTCGTCAGGCCTTCCCAGAATGGGCTACTCAGAAAGAGTGGGATCAGCGAGACAACTGCAGTTAAGCTTGTGGCGATCAATGGACGGAACCGCTCGGCCAAAGCCTCTACGGCAGCCTCAACCGCTGGCGTGCCATCACGACGTAGCTGGTTGGCATAGTCGGTAAGCAAGATGGAGTTCTTCAGGCTCAAGCCAATCAAGGCAAAGAAACCAAGCATGGCAAAGAAGCTGAAGGGGTTATCGGTCAGGTACAAGCCCAAGGTAATACCAAACAAACTGAATGGAATTGCCATAAAGATCAGTAGTGGCTGGGCCAAAGAGCGGAACTGAATAGCCAACAGCAGATAAATGACAAGTAGCAGGACTGGGAACGCTAACGCCAAGGTCTTAAAGGAGTCCTGGTTCTCGTTCTCTTGGCCAAAGTCATATACCAATGCATCTTTTGGCAAACCGTACGATTCAACCTTTTGGGCAGTGAACTCTTTTTGGACAGCACTCTTGGCCAAAGTCACCAAGGTAGTAGTGTCGTCAGCGTTAAAGTTGCCAGTAACGTCAACGTACATCTTGCCATCTGCGCGCTGGTAGATGCCGGGGTCAGAGACCGAAGTAGTTGTGATCTTGGCAGTGCTGCCATCAGGACGCTTTAGGTCGGTCTTGAGTAAGAACTTATTAAGATCCTGGGCCAAAGCCATAGCCTTGGTGCGGTCAGATGTCTGGACGCGGACCGTAAAGGCAGAAGCTGGTGGGCCAACGTCTTGCTGGGCAACCTTAACCTGGACATTTGGCACTTGCTTGAGCTGACCGTCCAGCTGCTTGACTAATTCTGGCGCCTTAATCTTGCGCTTAGAGTACGGTAGCAAGTCAATCGACAAGCTAGCTTGCTGGGTATTACCGTTTTCGTTGTACGAAGCTTGTTCAAAATTTACGCCCAGCTGTTTGCCTACGATGGCGTCAACTTGGTCGGCAGTCTTCTCGGCTTGCTGGATGGTCAAACCTGGGGCATAGCTGAGGTTGACTGTCAGGCCGTTGCTGTCTTTGCTCGGCGGAAAGATGTTAAAGGTAACTTTCTTGAATATCGCGCCAGCACCAGCAATAAATGAAAAGCCGATGATGACAGCGATAATACCAACGGTAAACAACCGCTTCTTGGAATGCTCAGCCCACAACATTGGCTTGCCAATAAACCTGGCGATCCGGGCCTCGATATTAGCCGCAGGTTCGTGTACGTTCTTGGCGCCCATTTGTTTCTTGCCTAGCAAAATGTAACGGGCAAAGAATGGGATAAAGATTAGGGCTACCAGCAAGCTCGTTACCAGGCTGGTAATTACGGTGACTGGGATAGCCCGGATAAAGCTTCCCAAAATACCACCTACAAACAGCAGTGGTGCAAAACTCAGCGCAGCTGTAGAGGTTGCGGCGACCATGGCGCGGCTCACCTTGCGGGTAGCCTCGTGTACGGTTTCACGCGGGTCGGTACGGCGTCGGCGCTGGGCGTCGAGCGCTTCGACCATAATGATCGTGTCGTCAACAATCAAACCCAAACATAGGATTAACGAGAACAATGTAATGGTGTTCAGGGTGTAGCCAATAAGATATAGCACCCCCAATGCTATCGACAACACAGTCAGCATCGAAATGACGGTGATAATCGAAGCACGGATGGCAATCACCAGCGAACCAATAAGCAGCACGGCAATCAGGCCTTCTAGCAGCGAACGCTGCAATTCACTAATCTGCTCACGGATACCGGGGGCATAACTAGCACTCACAACTGAGGTGTAGTTAGAATTGGCGTTCTGGCGGTTGTATTCATCGACGGCTGCACGCAACTTGTCGTTGAGCTTAAGCACGTCAGTACCCTTTACCTGGGTCACACCAACAGCTACAGCGTCATAAAAGTTATTGCTGTCATCCTGGCGGACACCGTACCGGTCGAAGTTGGTCTGCTTCATAACGTCAGCGCCTGTAGCAGAATCCTTACCGGTAATAAAAGGATCAACAACCGAAACGTCCTGCAAATCCTGTAGGTGCTTGTTCTTGATGAACGTCGCTACTTTGTCGCCCTCAGCGGCTAAGGCTTGGATGGTTGCGCCATCTTTTTTGGCGTACACCGAAATAACCGAATCGTCACCACGTTCGGTAAAGCCCATCTTAGGTTGGATAAACTTAACGTTAGCCCGGGCAGGGATAATCTGCTCGTCCTTGGCCTTTTGCTGGATCGTGTTCAGCTCTTTGCTGACGTCAGTGCCTTCCTTGAACTGCACAACCACGTCAAACTGGTTAGCTTGGGCGTGTGACTGCACGGTCTTGGTGGCCTTTTCTTGCATGACGATGTCGCCAAGTGGCTTGGCCAGGGTTTCGTCGACCTTGGCTGGGTTGTTTACGATATACGAACCACTAATAACCGCATAAGGGATATTAATGCTTGGGAAGCCCTCACGCTTGAGGAACGTCGTGTAACTGAGCGCGCCAAAAAGCGTCAGACATATCCAAAAGACTGCTGCAGTCTTGGACCGGTTAAAGATAAATAGACTTAGTTTGGGTAGCAAACGGTCATCGCCGTCGTGCTTGTATACTTTTTTAAGAGATTTTTTCACAGTTGCATCCGTATTTACTTAGCAATAGTAACAAACCCTCTTATGAAAAGAAAATAGTTGAAGCTATAAAGTTTTTAAAACTTAAGCGAAATTGCTACTCAGATGCCACAAACCACAGTACCTGCAGCGGTATGGCCTCAGTTTGGTGCCATGTTGGTGCAGCGCTACCGTGGCAGCAGCTTCAGCCTGTTTTTTGGTGTCAAAAACTAGCTTGTCGCTGCAAGGTAAAAGCGCTTCTGGATCATCAAAAGTACGCATGACCATAACTACATTATATGAACGTATGGCGTGGATTAGTAGCGTTCGGTAACGAACGTCAAAGCATAGCCTACGCGGCCAGCACGACCTGCACGGCCGATGCGGTGTACATAGTCTTCGTAGCTTTGCGGCGTGGTGTAGTTAATAACGTGGGTTACGTCAGCTACGTCGATACCACGGGCGGCTACGTCAGTAGCTACCAGCACGTTAACTTCACTCTTCTTAAAGCGGCTCAGTGCGCGTTGGCGCTGGCCTTGGGTCTTACCACCGTGGATAGCATCAGCCTTAAAGCCGCGGGCAGCAAGCTCTTCGTACAAGCGTTCTACGCTGCGCTGGGTCTCATCAAAGATGATCGCTTTGGTAACGATATCCTTGTTAAGGATGTCGTGCAGCTGCTCAATTTTGTCGGCTTCGGTTTCGTAGCAGACGATGTCTTGGCTCACGTTATCACTAGTGTTGCCAGTTTTGACCGAAACGGTTACTGGGCTGTTGGCGAACGTCTGGATAAGATCACTTACCTTGTGATCCAACGTGGCAGAGAAGAAGAATGACTGGCGCTCTGGGTGCAGTTCACCCAGGATAGTCCTGACGTCATTCACAAAGCCCATG
>CBJLZK010000082.1:0-4708 GCA_966427515.1 uncultured bacterium
GCCAGAGCCAGCAGCTCCTACGCCGGCGCCAAGCTTGTCAACACATAGTATGCCTGTTGCGCCCGCACCAACAGTTCCCGCACCTACACCACCGGCACCAACTATGCCCACAGTTCCAGCTCCTACGCCTGCGGGACCATCCGCACCTACACCTACGATGCCCGTAGCGCCCGCACCAGAACCTGTAAGTGCGCCATCTGTGCCAGCTCCTACGCCAGTAGCACCAACTCCAGCTGCGCCTGCGCCAACACCTGTAGCACCAGCCATACCCGAACCAGCGGCGCCAACTCAAGTGCCAGCTCCTAGTGTACCTACACCCGAGCCGGTCACTCCAGCGCCTGCACCAGAGCCAACGATGCCACCAACTCCAGCCATACCTCCAGCCCCAGCTGAACATGCAACTCCAGCGCCAGCGCCCAGGACAGAAGAAGCCCCAGCACAGTCAGCTTCTAGCGAAGAAGCATCTATTAAGGCTCAGATCGAAAACTTTGTGAACCAGAACAACCAGACCGCTCCTGGTGCTGCAGCGCCAGCACCTGCACCGAGTACCCCAACCCCAGCGCCGGCCAAGCCAGCCGAGGAAACACCAGCTACCAGTACCACGCCTCAGGCCAATGATGATGCCCTGATGGCAAGCGCTATCAAGAGCTTAGTCTCTGACGACGACAAGCAAACTACCGCCGGCGAAAAGACCATCCAGCCGCCTGCAGATGCCACTGCGCCTACCGTTCCAGAAACACCTACACCTGGTGCACCCGCACCCGCAGTGGACAGCAAACCAGCAGAATCCGAGACATCTTCAGAAGATGACAGCTCAGTAGTAGCTCACAAGAAGGTCATTGCACCAATCACCGACGACAACATGCCACACCGCCCAGATCTCAACGAACTTTTGGCCAAGGAAGGTTTTACACCTGAGGACATCCACAACGACCAAGCTAATCCTCAGACTGGCTTGCCGCCAGCACCACATCCACCCGGGCATGTCATTTCGCCAAATCCAGCCACAGGCCAAGATGGCGTCGACCCCAATAGTATTGCCCTCTAGGCAACAGACTATCTTTAGCCGATAATATACCTATGAGAATTAATCGGTATGTAGCTGCAAGCTCCGGTTTAAGCCGGCGCGCTGCAGACAAAGCCATCCAAGAAGGCCGCGTGCAAGTGAATGGCATTATCGCCACTGTGGCTACTGCTGTGGCCGATAATGATCACGTCACCCTGGACGGCAAGGCCCTGTCGGTACCCAACATTACGCAAACAATTTTGCTTAACAAACCTGCTGGATACGTAGTTAGCCGCGACGGGCAGGGTAGCAAAACTATTTACGATCTACTGCCACCAGAGTTACACAACCTTAAGCCGATCGGACGACTTGATAAGCAATCGAGCGGTTTGCTACTGCTCACCAACGACGGGGAACTGGCTCACCAGCTAACTCACCCCAGCTTCCAAAAAACTAAGATCTACGAGGTTAGGCTGGACCAGCCCTTGCAGCCGTTGCACCGGCAAATAGTTAGCGAAATGGGCGTCCAGCTAGAGGATGGCCCTAGCCGCCTAGGCCTTGAACGCCTCCGTGACGGCGACGAACAAGGGTGGCGTGTCACCATGCACGAAGGGCGCAACCGCCAGATCCGGCGCACCTTTGCAGCATTGGGCTACGAAGTGAGGTACTTGCACCGCACCCAGTTTGGCAACTACCATCTGCCTGCAGGTCTAAAAGCAGGCAGCTACGAAACTGTTAGCTAACATTCGAGCCCAAGTTTTTGCGTAGCCAACCTGGACAGCCAAAACAGATAGCTGTCCTGACCTATGGCGGCCTCTAGTGGGTCACCGGCCATAAATTCGGCATCTACAGCTACGGGTGCCAGCTGGCCGGAATCACAGTAGTTCATGGTCACCGCTGGCCGCTGATAGACTTCACCCCCGATAGGCTTAGCCTTACTACTCATACCATCCAACACCATTAACCGTGTCCGCACAAAACGCGGGCTAGGAGTCGCGAAGTAATCCTCACCCCAAAATTCAGCCTCTGCACTGGCCTCGGTGAAAGCGATTTCGGTTTTGGCCAACGACAAACCAACAACTTTTTGGCCCCAGACCCTCCTATCTACACTCATGGGCGACAAGCCATATACAGTGGTCAAGCTAACATTGCCGGCGGCACGGTTAAGACGCTTGCGGCGCACCATTAGCGCCTCTGTAATTGCGCCAAATGTTGCAAAGGCGTCTAGCTCGCGATCGAGTAGGGCAAAAGAAAACTCGGGGTCTTCTGACGCCGTGCGGAATTCTTGCTGTGCCATCTTGCACCGTACTATGATCACTAAGCGAACAATTGTATGTGATATCTAACACATGTTAGATAGGGCACAATCTTGGGCGCGCAGTAATACTATCTTGTTATTATTTTGTCAACAGAGCTATATCTGTTACAATGTAGGTAATGAGCACCAAAAAATTACCTATTGTAGCTATCGTAGGACGCGCCAATGTGGGCAAGTCTAGCTTGTTCAACGCGATCCTAGAGCGCCGTGAGGCGATCGTAGCCAAAGAAGCGGGCACTACCCGCGACAGCATTACCGCCAAAGCCACCTGGCGTAACCAAGACTTCTGGATGGTAGATACAGCCGGTATGAAGGACGCCGAGGATGAGTTTGAATTCACTATCCAAGAGCAGATCATCCAGGCTACCGACAGCGCCGATATTATCTGGGTTGTAGTAGAAGCGAATGTACCCATTACCGAAGAAGACCGCCGCGTTGCCAAGATGGCCCTCAAGAGCCGCAAACCTGTCTTTTTGATAGTCAACAAGGTCGACAAGGCCAAGGGCGCCGAGCTTGACGGCTTTATGCGCCTTGGCATCAAGCCAATCATTCACACCAGTACCACCCAGCACCGAGGCATCGGTGAACTATTAGATTTGCTAGTAGACAACATTCCTGCCACGAAGCTCGAAGAGGACGATGACCGTCTGCATATTGCCATTTTGGGCCGTCCAAACGTTGGTAAGTCTTATCTGTTTAACACCTTGGCCAAAAAGCAACAAGCCATTGTTGCTGACGTTGCCGGTACTACCCGCGACATCAACAGGGCGGTAGTCCGTTATGAAGGCCGCGAAATTGAATTAATGGACACTGCCGGTATCCGCCGCCCTGGCAAAATCGGCTTGGGGCTTGAGCACTTCAGCGTTATCCGTTCATTGAGCGCCATCGAGCAAGCCGACGTTTGTTTGCTGCTAATGGACGCCAATGAGCTCAACACAGCCCTCGACCAAAAGATCGCCGGCATGATCAAAGAGTCAGGCAAGGGGCTTATCCTGGTCGTCAGTAAGTGGGACTCGGTAGAAGGCCGTGACGCCTTTACGCGTGACGCCCTTGCGCCACGTATCGCCAGCACCTACGACTTTGTGCCTTGGGCACCCCTAATCTTTACTAGCTCAGTCACCGGCCAGAACGTCACCAAGATCTTCGATCTAGCCACAGACATCGACATGCGCCGCAAAAAGCGCATCACTACGGCAGCCCTCAACAAATGGCTCCGTGAAGTCGTCGACATGCACCCACCAGCCGGCCTCAAGGGCCGTACCCCTAAGCTCAACTACATGACCCAAGAAGACGACAACCCGATCCCAGCCTTCAAAATTTTTGGCTCGCAAACCAAGTTTGTCCACTGGAGTTACCGCCGCTACTTGGAGCGCAACCTCCGCGAGCGCTGGCACTACGAAGGTACACCGGTACAGTTGTGGTTCATCGAGAAGCACGAAGCCCACAAGCACGGCAACAGCCCCACCAAGGAGCCCCGCAAGAACAAACCACGCATCAGCATGGAAATCCAGCAGGAGAAGCTCCAGCGCAAGCTAGACCGCAAATCTAAGGGCTCACCAAACCCCAACAAGAAATAAAAATATCCCCCTCTAAAGGTGAGGGGGATATTTTTATTTACAGGCCGATTGAGTCATCGTAAACGTCTGCGAGCGCGCCTCGGACAAGACCGATGGCCTCGTATAGTACCGGATCGCCAACCGGCGAATCGCTTACCCGGCCGGCATCACTGGCAACATCATCCAGCTGGTACCGCACCATAATTCCAGCCACATGCTGTAAGCGGCCCAGATCGACACAAGCCGGCCGCACATCTGTTTCCGCCGCAGTGGCGATTCGTCGTTCCGCCAGTTCGATCAGGCTAAACAGCGCACCGATGTAGCCTCCGGCCCGTATCACATGTTGACGGTCAAGCGAAGCGTCAACCATTAGCCGCTCGCTAGCGCGCCACAATAGCGGACGCACTTCCTCGGGTGGCATCATGGCCGTATCAATTATTCTCGGTTGGTTACTTCGGTCGCTCATAGACATTTGTTGATTCTACCACTGTTCTCGTATACTCGGTGTATGGCATTATTCCAAAAACGCCCCCAGATAGGGGATAGCATCCAATTTTATACCCTCGGCCAGAACAAGGCCATTTTGGTCGCCGGCCTCGGTAACATCGGTAAAGAATATGAAAATACCCGTCACAACATCGGATTTGTAGCTGTAGACCGTTTTGCTACCGACCATGACTTCCCGGGTTGGGTGGATAAAAAAGACCTCAAGTGCCACCTTACGAGCCATCAGCTTGGTGAAACCAAGGTGTACGTAATCAAACCGACCACACTCATGAACCTGAGCGGTGAAGCTGTTGCCTGTTTGCTCGCTAAGGAGGCGTCGAA
>CBJLZK010000083.1:0-4670 GCA_966427515.1 uncultured bacterium
TCTTCGACGGCGCCCAGTTGGGCGCCAATTTTTTCTACCAAATCATCTACGCCATTCGGTGCTGGGTCGCCAGCCGAGCCGTAGATTTTGTTAACTGTCCGGATTGAATTTAAACTAACCTTCATTTGTTACTGCCTCTTGGATCTTTTGGTGGATGGCTTTGATTTCGTCGTCCGACATGTGCTTGCCTTCGGCGGTCAAAATATAGCCCGGATATGTTGGGAAGTATGCCGACATCTTGGGGAATTTACTACGGTCGCCCTCAAAGTCATGCATTGGGTACAACTTGACGTGCAGGTGTGGCACGGCTTCGCCCTCGAACACGGCAGCCACGCGGCTCACACCCAAAGCTTTTTCTAGGATATTAGCAGCCTTCTTGGCGGCAGCCATCAAACCAGCAACCGCTGCCGGGTCTACTGCAAAAACATAGTCGCCGGGGTTTTGCTTGGGAACTACAACTGTCTGGCCTGGCGTATTACCAAAGGGCGTCAAAAAAGCCAGGTAGTTGTCGTCTTCCCAGACCTTATAGCTGGGGATGTTGCCATCGACGATTTCATCAAAAATTGTGCGTTCAGCCATTTTTTTATCCTTTGTTAAAACTGCTTTAAGAATTCAAGTTTGCCACTCTCGAAGTGACGGATGTCTTCGATGCCGTACTTCATCATCACCAAGCGTTCGATACCACCGCCCCAGGCAAAGCCCGTGTATACGGTTGGGTCGATGCCAGCCATCTTGAGCACGTTAGGGTTGATCATGCCGCAACCCAAAAGCTCGATCCAGCCAGTCTGGCTGCAGATGTGGCAGCCCTTCTTTTTGCAGAATGGGCAGCTGAGGGCAAATTCAAAGCTCGGTTCGGTAAATGGGAAGTAGAACGGCTGGGTCTTTACATCTAATTCCTGCTGGTAATACTCCTGCAAAAACGTCTTGAGCGTCGCGATCAAATGCCCAGCGTGGACGCCTTTGTCTACATATACGCCCTCGAGCTGGTAAAAAGTGTGCTCATGACGGGCATCAAGGTCTTCGTTACGGAAGACGCGGCCAGGGATCACCGCAGCAATCGGGCGGCCTTGCTCTAGGTTTTCTTTGTACTTTTGCAGCACGCGGTTTTGCATGGTGCTGGTGTGAGCTGGCGCGATCAGCTGCTTGCCCTTGCCGTCGGTCTCGATAGTCATAAAGGTGTCGTAGTCATCGCGGGCAGGATGGCCTTCGGGGAAGTTCAACACCTCAAACATGTGGTAGTCATCGTCAAGCTGGCGGCTCTCGATAGCCGTAAAGCCCATGCGGTAAAAGATGTCCAGAACTGTTTTCAGCTCCGCCATCAACGGATGCACGCTGCCGTGTTCGGCGTCCAAAAGCTCAGGGCGCTGGGCAGCTGGCGTATTAGCATCAAAAGGTGCTGTAACATCGATGGGTGGCAAGGCTTCTGCCTGCTCTTTTTGCTCAGCTACTATTTGTTCGAGTTCTTTACGGAGCTCGTTAATTTCCTTGCCAAAGGCACCACGCTGGTCTGCAGGCAAGGTCGGGATTTCCGCAAACAAGGCCTTCAGCTCCACCGCCTTTAAAATGTCGGATTTGTCGCTCAGCGTGCTCAGGCGGTCCTTGAGCTGCGCAGCAACTTCAGCAATGCGTGGATTTGAATAGTTCATATTGTCTTGATTATACCAGAGATAACGGAGATAAAAGCTATTCTTCGCCAACGAGCGTCAAGATAGAATTGCGCTGAGCTACACAGACTGAGCCACCGGCAGCCATGATGACCTTAAGGTCATGGCGCAGCGGCTCGAATGGCACTGCTTCTTCCACTGTGGATAATTTGACCGGCATGACGCGTGCTGTAGGAATCTGCAACTGGTTTGCCAGGTGTTTCTCGGCACGGCAACCCAGCGAAATATCCGGGTCCACCAACGAAATTAAGCGGTAGGCCGGCAAGCAACGTACACTAGACGAGCCAATAGCTCCAGTTAGCGCACCTATAAACTTCTCGTATTCAGGCCATCGGTCTTCGCGGTCAATCGAAGCGTCATTCATGAGCTCCAGGTCGGCGCCTTGCGCCTCAAGTTGATGGCTCAGTTTATACTCAAGACTAGTTACCATACCGGGCTCGCGGATATCAGGCCCAGCTATCGTTAGGCCCCAATACGTCATGAACCCGGCTTGAGTCCAGCCAGTCTTGCCCATATCCACAGGCAAAACTACCCGCGGGCCGATCAGCGCACCCTGCCTATCGAGCAGCGTTACCATTTCGCGTGCCGTCCGGGTATTGGCAGAAATCACCTCACCAATGTTGGGCAAGTAAAGTGCGTGCCCGCCTGTCGTAATTGAAGTGCTAGCGTAGTCAAAATAAGGGGAGAGTTCCGCGGCATCACGCCGGTCCAAAAACTCAGCGTACGTCTCGATTGGCCCCATGCCCTTGTCGCGTGCTTCCAGAGTCAGTTCACCCAAAATCTCAGAATACGGGAAACGGTCTGTGGTATACCCATCCAGAAGTTCAGTCATACAACAAATTTTAATCCGCAGCGCAGCATTAGTAAATGGTCTTGCTCACACGTCAATAACCTGCGTTTTGATCTGTTATACTAACAATATGGCAAACTTTTCTTTTGATATCGTCAGTGAATATGACAAGGCCGAGATGAATAACGTCTTCGACCAGACTATCCGTGAAATTCAAAGTCGTTACGACTTTAAGGGCACGCCTGCCGCGCTGGAGTGGCTCGGGGGTGACAAAACCGGCGTTAAAATAACCGGCAACGGCGAATGGCAAATCGACGCCATCCTTGATATTTTCCGCAAAAAACTAGCCACCCGTGGCCAGAGCCAAAAGGTTTTGGACGTCTCCAAAGAACCTACCGAAAGCAACCTAAAGACCACCAAAGAAGTACCCTTCAAAAAAGGTTTGGACCAAGACAAGGCCAAGCAAATCACCAAACTGCTGCGCGACGAATTCCCCAAAGCCAAGCCCCAAATCCAGGGCGATGCAGTACGTGTTACCAGCAACAGCAAGGACGAACTCCAAGCTGTCATCCAAAAACTAAAAGGGGAAGATTTTGACTTCCCCCTTAGCTTTACTAACTACCGTTAGTAACTTACGGCTGCGTTACCGCTACACAGTTATAGTCGTTTTGCCTATCAGAATTATGCAGGTCCAAAAGTTTCTGGGCCGAAGTGACCTGCTTACCGTTAACCACCAATGTCTGGGGCATGTGCTGCAGAGTTAACTGCAGTTCACCTTCGTCACAGGTCATTGGCGTATTGTACGTAACCGTATTCGCAGCGCCATCCATAATCGTGACATCGTTGCTAACATTTAACGTTTGGGTTTGCAAATCACCGTAAGGCATTAGGCCATCTAGCGAGACCTCTTGGCTCCCATTATTGGCCTGGGTAAAGGTAATACTGTCAGCCTTCATAGCCTGGATCTCTGCAAAACTGCCGGAATCCACTTTGAGGCTTAGTTTACTCTGCGTCAGGGGCCGGTCAGTATGAAAGAAGGCGTTCTCACCGGAAACATGAACCGAATCAATCGATGGTGCGTGAACGATTACCTTCACGGTATTGTCGTTATACAGGCACAAGAAATCACAGTGGTTCTGGCTTGAATATTTGTCGGCGTTAATGGTTAGCGTGTCGCCATTCACCTGGCGTGCAAAGTCAAAATTCTTTTGGGTAGAACCAAAGTACTTAAGCTCAACAAAGTAGCGGCTATCGGGTTGGTATTCGAATGATGCGTCCGTACCACTAACTTCTACATTCTTGAATGGGGCAACGCCGATGTCCTGGGTGTGGTTGAGGGCATTGTATTTGTCCCGTATACTTGGGGCAATATCAAAACCCATGGCTGTGCCAGCCGCAGAAGCTGCAATAAACAGCGCGATACCTGCAGCCATCACCCAGCCAGGTACAAATGACCGGCGCTTAATAAGCGTCAGGCCGAGCAGGAATAGTCCCAGCGAGACCAGCATACTTATGGTGACTGCGCAGAGCAACCCTACGACAGCCTCGGTTCCAATCGGGAAAACTACTTCGCCAGCAATCTGTCCGCCATGGATTAGCATGTAACTACCGACGGCAGCAGTGGTACTGATCATCGACAATGCCGTAAGGATGAATGACAGCCCGATAATATACAGGACTACGCGTCCAAAGCTGCCTAGGAACGTACCAAACGTTTGGTTGGCCCGTTTGGCCGCACCTTGTACATCTGCACGGTCAACCAAATCCTTAATCGTGTCGACAGTGACCGCTTTTCCCTGCATTTGCAGCCTGTCGCTTGGCGTTTTAGCCTCTGGCATTACCAGCCACAATAATAGGTACACAGGGATGGCGGCGCCGCCAAAGAATAGGGCAACCACAAAAATCAGACGAACGATCGAGGTGTCGATACCCAAATAAGCAGCAATACCCGAACACACGCCAGCGATCATCGCGTTATTGGTGTCGCGAAACAGACGCTTTTGGGTCTGGGCCGCGTCAGGTTCGGCTGCAGCATGGTCGTCGTCCTTAAAGTCGCCTGGGTCGCCCAGCTGTTCCTTTAGGAACTTCACGTCGTCTTCCAAAACAACTTTGTCGCCAGTAATGCCGCGCTCGATGAGCAGCTCGGCCATGCGGGACTCGATTTCCTTGATTACCTCCGATTTGGCCCCTACCTGGTGTTCAATCGCTTCCAAATA
>CBJLZK010000084.1:0-4668 GCA_966427515.1 uncultured bacterium
AACAATTAATCTGAGGCTTGCGATAAAAAAATAACCCCATATGGGGTTATTTTGCAAAATAATCTTATGGCTGACCACGTAGCCCAAAATTGGAACACCGTCTGACCCAGTCTTTTAACAATGTACCGGAAATTGTGCGATTTAAATTTTGCCAGCGATACCGGCTTGCAACGCACGAATGATATCACCGAGCTGGCCGGAAGTATTTAGACCGGGGCCAAGGGGGCCTGATGATATTTCATTGATTGGCGGTATGGCTCGCAATGCAGCACGAACTTCTGCCGACATATGCTCAAGTTGCCAGCGAATCTCATCCTCAACGGCTTCTGGCCGTCCTGGGTTCGCAAGGCCGACAGCTTTAGCAGCACAAGCAGCAGCACTGAGGGCATGTGCACCCAAATGGCAGACGGCGACAGCCTGCCCAGCCGCCCGGGCAACGGCTTTTGCAGCAGGAGATTTGATCTCACTTGCATTAACTCCACCAACAAAACGACGACGAATCTCATCGGCCGTACTGAGCTCGCCTCGGGCATACGCACGAGTCCTGACAATGAGAGCTTGGGGTCGGCGGTCATCGGGAGCATCGACTTCAAATAACCCCAATACGTGCTCGACACAGTCGGCAGCCCACGCGGCAACAAGCCGCCGGTCGGTTTCACTCAGTGTTTGTGGAGATCTTTCACGCATATCTTAATAATACTTCATCCAACTCCCGTTTTTCGCGGACAAACGCCAGAAAGGATTCGAACCCATGCGACAGATTAGAAAAAATAAAGCAGAAAATAAGAACGCTCATTTGCAAGCGCTCTTACCTCTGTAATAATTTCATGGCTGGCGAGGTAGGACTCGAACCTACGATCTTCGGTGCCAGAAACCGACGCCTTACCAACTTGGCCACTCGCCATTATTTGTAACAGGGGGTATTGTAGCAGAAACTGCTATTTATTTCCAGCGTTCAGCGGGCAATTTTGTGCACATCTTGCTTGTGCCCGCAAAACGTCGTACAATAAAGCCACTTAACAATTAAGAATATACAGAGTGCAGGGAGAGTACTAGCTCGACGATCTGCCAGCAACCTACGACAAACGTAAGGTGCTCCATCTAGCCCGCCTGGTTAACAGCGGGGAAGATATTCGTCCTATTCGAATCCTTTCTTGCTGGTAGCCTAGCGCAGAAAGGATATTTTTTAATATGTCAAAAACCACCAAGACTCGTCTGTTTACGAGCGAGTCGGTATGTGCCGGTCACCCGGATAAGATTTGTGACGCCATTAGCGACGCAATTGTGGATGCGGCTTTAGCCCAAGACCCGCATTCCCGTACTGGGGTAGAAACCGTCGCCGGGGCCAACCAGATTTGTCTGTTCGGTGAAATCAAGACAAGTGCCAAAATCGACTTCGAAAAGATTGTCCGCGACACTGTCGAGCGCTTGGGCTATGTTAACCCAGAATGGGGCTTTAGCCAGGAGTCGACCTTTAGCAATGATATTCACCAACAGTCGCCAGAGATTGCTCTTGGTGTCGACCAAGATGGTGCTGGTGACCAAGGCATGATGTTTGGCTATGCGTGCAAAGAGACTGCAGAGCTTATGCCATTGCCGATTGCCTTGGCTCATGCGCTAACCCGCCGTATCGACGAAGCCCGCGAAAAAGGTGAAATCGTATGGCTCCGGCCAGACGGCAAGGCACAGGTTACGGTTCGCTACGAAGACGACAAGCCTGTAGCTATCGAAAAGCTAGTAGCCGCCGTTGCCCACAGCGAGAGCACGCCAGCTGCTGAAGTCCGTGAGACCATTATCGAAAAGGTATTTAAGCCAGTCTTCAAAAAGTATGGCTTTGCATTGCCTAAAGACGATGACATCATCGTTAACGGCACTGGCCTGTGGCATATTCCAGGTCCAGAATCAGACGCTGGCCTGACAGGTCGAAAGATTGTGGTTGATACCTATGGCGGGTATGCCCGAGTGGGTGGTGGCGCCTTTAGTGGCAAGGACCCGAGCAAGGTAGACCGCTCAGGCGCGTACGCTGCCCGCTATATTGCCAAGAACATTGTGGCCCATGGTTTGGCAGACAAGTGTGAAGTCGGTCTGGCGTATGTAATTGGCCAGCCACGTCCGCTGATGCAGACTATCGATACCTTTGGCACTGCTAAGGTGAGCGAAGCAGAACTGTACGCCTTCAAAGACAAACTTATCGATACGTCCGTTAAGGGTATTATCGACAAGCTAGATCTGGCCCGTCCAATTTATAGCCAGACTTCGGCTTATGGCCACTTTGGCAAGGAAAACTTGCCATGGGAGCAGGTAGCTAAGATTTAGCACCTGCCGCAAAAATAAAAAGACCTCCTTTTGCACCTGGGAGGTCTTTTTGGTTAGTGCTGGTTGACGTCGCGACGAATAAAGAAAACGTAGCCCCAAACGATGAGTACCGCCGAGACTGCGAGCAGAACGCACATATCCCCAAAATCAAATGCCGCCTTGAGCGGGCTGGGCTGGTTAAAGTAGTGGAATGGCGACAAGTGCTCAATGCCCCGGAGTGATTTAACCGAGGTTACCAGCGAAGTAATGATGTACGTCGCAAAGATAAAGGCGCCGGCAATACTGCCCGATAGGGCACGCCTGCCCATAACTCCTGTCAGGGCAAAGCCAAGTAGGCTGACGGCGTATGACACGAGCCAGGTCATAAACGTGGCTTGCAGCAAACGCCACGCATCAATATGGACATTTATAAAGAACGATCCCAGCCATGAGCCCACAAAGAAGCCCATGGTAACGATCCCGATGATTGCTGCGCTGGCTGCTAGTTTGTGCAGGTATACCTTGGAGCGGCTGACAGGATACGTTAGCAACGTTTGCAGGGTGCCTTCGTTTTCTTCGCCGCCTATGAGACCGGTACAGAGGATGATGCCTAGGACTATCGGCAAAAAGACCATCTGGCCAAATACTTGGATGGCCACGTAGCCGTTCAACTGTTGGTAATCCGAAGCGTCACCCATGAGCGAACGCATCGATTCGGGGATTTGGTTCATGGAAGCCCCAATTGTATCGCGGAGCGTTGGGAAGAATGCCACGATGAAGATAGACATAATCAGGGAACTTAGTGTCCACCATAGGATCATCCAGCGTTTTTCGAAGAGTGTCTTTAAGAAAATATTCTTAAGCATGAGTTTTCCTCTCGTCGGTGTAGTAGCTCATAAAGATGTCTTCTAGGACGGCGTCCTGGATGACTACGTCGCGCAAGGGTTTGGCAGTAAGGTGTTTGAGTAGGGGGTTGATGTCGCCGATATAGTTAAAGGTAACGCTGTGGTCGTGTCGGCTGAGGTTGCTAACGCCCCGCAAGTCTTTGACGAGCTGCGCAGGGTGATATGAGCCATCGGTACGTAGGCGGACTACTCGCGGAGCGGCGGCAATGATTTCTTTGAGCGACCTGTGAGTCACTACTTCGCCCTCGCGGATGATTGCTAGCTGGTCACATAATTCCTGGACTTCGCTCAGTACATGCGACGAGATGAATGTGGTTTTGCCAGCTTCTTGGTGTTCTAGGATGATTTTGTTGAACTCAGCCTGCACGAGCGGGTCAAGGCCGCTGGTGGGTTCGTCGAGGATCAGGAGCTCGGGCTTGTGCATCAGTGCCGCGATTAGGCCGACCTTTTGGCGGTTGCCACGGGACAAGCTTTTGATCTTCTTTTTGAGGTCGACCGTGCAGTTAAAGCGCCGTGCCAGGTCGTGGACATATGCTTTGTCGAACGTACCGCGCAAGTTGCCAAAGTATTCAAGTTGTTGCCAGCCGGTCAAGCCTTTGTCTAGGGCCATATCACCGGCCAGATAGCCGATATGCGCCCTGTTTTCTAGGGCATGCAGTTCGTGGTCTTTTCCAAAAATCTTAATCTTGCCCTTGGTAGGGTGGATTAGGTTGACCAGCATACTAATGGTGGTGGTTTTGCCGGCGCCGTTCGGACCTAAAAAACCGAATACTGAGCCTTGGGGAACCTGGATACTCACGTCCAAAACGCCTCGGCTGCTGCCGTACATTTTGGTGACGTTCTCAAGCTCAATTACATGTTCCATAAGCTTATTTTAAGCTTAAGTTAGGTAAAATGACGGTGATGGATAGCACAGTAACCAAGCATAAAGAAACACCAGGCGAGAAAACCCTGGTGGTGCCTAGTGGGGGTCAGTGCCGAAAGGTACTAGGTACAAAAATGCTAGTTAGTGCTAAGTTGTTTTACGTCGCTGACGTGACCGACCGTTGTGTCTTGTGGCATGCTCGTGTGTTTGAGCGCAACGACGGTTAGAACGAGTAAAACAAAAAGCACCAATGTGCCAAGCTTGTGTTTCATACATATCTAGTATACCGCGCATGTAAAGCATAAGGGTAGTGAATCCTGTGCATAAACGTCACAAAATCTGCAACAAACCCCTTACATTAACGCCTGATAGGCGTACTATAGCCCGTATGAGTTTGTATGTTTTTATCTTGGCAGGCCTGGCTGTCGCGGCAATTTTTAACTTCCATGGTGTCCAGAATAGCCAGTGGTATATGCTGACGGTCGGTACGCTGCTGGCTGCTGGCCGTGGGCATGTATGGCTTGCTAGCCGGAGCGTTATCTGTTGCGGTGTATTACTTTTGGATGCTTGGCGTGGCCTTGTTGGGGCTGTTTATGCGTCCTC
>CBJLZK010000085.1:0-4657 GCA_966427515.1 uncultured bacterium
CATACCTCGTCAGCACTAGGAGGCTCAATGGGGGTAAGCCTGGATTACAATTCACCCGTCAAGTCCCGCAATGGTCTTGTTGGCAGCTACTACAACAACAATGATTTCACTGGTAACCCGGTTTTGACCAGGGTAGACCCGCTAATCGACTTTAACTGGCAGAGTGGTTCACCTTCTAGTAATGTCGTGAATAACGACACCTTTGCAGCACGCTGGCAGGGATACTTCGTTGCTCCTAAAACCGGCTCTTACCAATTTGGCATGGATGCCGACGACGGTTGTCGGGTTTGGGTTAACGACCAGCTGGTGCTTGACAGTTGGACCTGGTGTGGTGGCACTCAGTACAGCTCGACTACGCAAAGCTTTATGGCGGGCCAGCTCGTTAAGATCAAAGTTGAATACCGGGAAATTGGCGGTGGTGCCACCGCCCATCTCAAAGTTAAAGGCGTTGTTGATCCTAATGGCATTACCGTTCCCTCCAACTGGTTGCAGACGGGCGCTCGTGATACTTCGCAAAAATATGGCCTAACAGGCCGATACTACAAAGACGACGGCTCACATGACTTTACTGATGCTGCCAACACTTTAATCATGCAGCGCATCGACCCAACAGTTAGCTTTAGCTGGGGTGCAGGCGCTGCCGTGCCTGGTGGGCCCGTTGATAACTTTATGGTTCGCTGGACAGGCTACGTTACAGTGCCAGTTTCAGGCTCTTACCAGTTTGGCACTGATAGTGACGATGGCTCACGTATTACCGTTGGCACAGACAATACTCTCGTATTTAACAAGTGGCAGGACAGCCCAGGCGGCGCCCAGACCGGAACTGCATACAACCTTACCGCGAATGTGCCAACACCTATAACAGTAGACTACTTCGAACATGGTGGTGCTGCTCAAATGTACCTACTTGTTGCAAGCTCCTCGCTGAACATCGCTCAACAAGTAGTCCCCTCTACGTGGCTCTCGTCAGCTGCAAATGTCTTGCCGAGCGGCTGGAAATTAGGTGTCGACCCTGACGGTAATGTTTCTTACGACCACCTTCGAGCCACTCAAAACAGTGTTATCCTAACTGACTCGACTGGCAGTAATCATCAATACAACTGGGATCCTAACAAAAACGGTTACATGCCACCGGTTAATGAGGATGGCCACCTGACCCGTAACGCTGACGCCACTTATACATTCCAGGACTCTGATGGCCGCACCTACATCTTTAACACAGATGGCACCATAGGTTCAGTGACTAGTCCTGTTGACGATGCCCACCCCGCCGCATTGCAATATGTGTATGGTGGCACGCCATCGCATCTTACACAGATTACTGACGGTGTCGACAGTGGTCGTTGGGCCAAGGTTTACTACAGCGGCGATTCTAACTGTGCCGTAGCTCCAGCTACATTTGACAGTAACGCACCGAGTGGCATGCTCTGCGCGGTCAAGACCGACGATGGGCGTACAACAGCTTTCTTCTATAAAAATGGACAGTTAGCCCGCATCCAAGAGCCGGGCAATGAGCTGACCGACTATCAATACGATCCACTTGGCCGTATTGTTTCGATTCGCGATTCACTAGCCGAAGATGCCATTGCAGCAGGGATACGTGCCGACGACAGCACCGCCAACACAGCCATAGCCTACGACGATCTGGGCCGCGTCACCAGTATTACGCAACCTGCAGCCAATGCCGGCGACAGCCAAACACAGCACACCCTCGAGTACCTGCCAACAGGAACCCGCCGTTGGACGTCAGAACAAGCCCTCAACACCCAGGTTGCAGGGGCACCCGTTAGCATCAGCTGGGGCAGTGATCGTATTGACATGTTTGCCCGTGGCACAGCCAACGATCTCGTACACAGGTGGTATCAAGACGGCACCTGGAGCAACTGGGAAAGTCTGGGTGGCTGCATCCAAAACAACCCATCCGTTGCTTCGTGGGGCCCTGGACGCCTAGATGTCTTCGTCGAAGGCTGTGCCTCCACCAACAATATCTATCAAAAAACCTATGCCAATGGCCGCTGGAACGACTTTGTAAATATCCCCGGAACGACCAATGAATCACCTGCGGCAGTTTCGTGGGGACTAGGGCGAATCGACCTTTTCGTCCGCGACTCAGGCAACGGACTCGCCCACCTTTGGTTCGACGGTGGCTCATGGTCACAGTGGGAAGGTTTCGGTGGATGCTTAGCTTCGGCTCCGACAGTCGCCTCGCGCGGCTATGCCATGCTTGATGTGTTTGTACGCAGCTGTGGCAATACGCTTTCCGAAAAGAGCTACGATCCTGTCAATAGCTGGAGCGCCTACTCAGATACTGCACCAGATGCAATTAGCGGGGAGGTATCCGCAGCGAGTATTGATAGCAGCACTATTGACCTTATGAGCCGTAACGCTAATGGCGATATGCAAATCCAGACCTACAATAGCGGCACAAGTTGGGGTACGCGCCAAGTCCTAGGCATATGCTCAACCGATACACCGAACCTTTCGGTCCGTCCTACTGGCGTTCTCAACCTCTTCTACAAAGGCTGCGAGACAAGTGGGAACAACCTCTACCAAAAACAGTTAATCCAGCCAACTGGCAACACTTTGCAGCACATAGTAGGAGCTAGCGAGCCAAACGGCTTCACCCGCAAGGTCGAGTACGACCAGCTCTACCGTACCCTTACCGACACCGACAATGTCGGCCTAACAGATGTAAGTGAATGGGAAGGCATCAAAGACTTGCTACTAAGCAAGACCGACGAAGCCGGCATGAAGTCGACCACCATCTACGACGATGAAGACCGCGCCGTAACACAATACGGCCCCGCTCCGGCTGCCTGGTTTGGCGCCGACCGCACGCCATTGAGCAGCTACGCCAGCCAAGTACCGCGGACCAACACCGCTTACGACCAAAATATGCAGGGCACTAGCGTGACCTACTATGCATACTCAACAGTGAGCAAGGCATTAACTGGCGCACCAAAACTGCACACTACCAACCTTAGCGGCGCTAATGCCGGCGATTTTAACCAAATCTACACAAGCTCACCCGTGCCAGGTGTTAGCGATAACTGGGGCTTCCGCGCCACCGGCAAATTACGACTGCCGCTAACAGGGACTTACGACGTTCGCATTGCATCTGACAGCGGTGTACGCGTCTACATCGACGACAAACTACAGCTAGACGACTGGAACGACGGCAGCCTGCGCGCCCATCCAGACTTCCCAATCGACAACGTTGCTGGCTCTGTCCACCGCATCCGAGTCGAATACTACCACTTGGCAACTGCTGGCAACGCTACCTTCACGTGGTACATGACGCCTCCTGGCGGCACCGAATTCTTTGCCGGTGTTAACCAGTACTTCTCGCCCGACTACAGCCTGACCACTAGCACCACAACCTATGACTCCACCCAGGGCAACAGCACCACAACAACCAACTACGGCAGTAATCCAGAGCTCGGCCTGGCTCAAAGCACCAGTGTTGACCCAACCGGCCTGAACCTGACCACGACTAGCACCTACGAACAACAAGGTGTAGCCGGCAGCTTCTTGCGCCAAACGGCTAAATACCTACCTGGCGCTAATACCGCCGATACAAGCACTGCCACCCAGTACGCCTACTACGGCGCCACCGAAACCCGAGACAACCCCTGTACGACTGCCGTCGAAGCCTACCACCAAGCCGGGCGCATCAAGATCAAGACCGAGGCCGACCCCGACGGCACCGGTAGCCAAACCGGCCGCGCAACCGAGACAATTTATGACGACACAGGCAAGGTAGTAGCTACGCGCTACAATAGCGAAAATTGGACTTGTACCACATACGACGCCCGCGGCCGAGTAACCCAGACGCATGTCCAGGCATACAACGGCAACGCCGACCGTACCATTAACAACAACTACGCCTACAATGGCAATCCATTACAAACGGCCAGCTATGACGAACAAGGTTGGGTCATTACCACCACCGACCTCCTAGGCCGCACGGTAAATTACACCGACACCCAAGGTGACTGGACAGGCTACCAGTACACACCGACAGGTGAACTGAGCCGCCAATACGGTGACATGGGCGAAGAAGTGTACTACTACGACTCGTACCGCCGCTTAGCCCAAGAGCTCTTTAACGGCGTAACTTACGCCACCGTAACCTATGACAACTACGGCCGTATCGACCACGTCGACTACAACAACGCCGGACAAATGCGCCTGACACTTGGACGCGACGCGTTAGGCCGTACAAATGCTATGACCTACCGTCTGGGCGACGGCACCACCACCGTAGTCGACAACGTTGTCCGTACCCAAAGCAACCAGGTTAATAGCGAGTCCGTTACATCTGGCAGTTCAACACTCAACAGCAGCTACAACTTTGACGGCGGTGACCGCCTGACAGGTGCCACAATTGGCAGCAACACCTACAGCTATGGCTTTGGTCCACAAGATACCACAACCTGCGGCAACGGTACTGGCACCAACTCCAACGCTGGCAAGAGCGGCAACCGTACCTCGCAGACCATTAACGGCACGACTACTTACTTCTGCTACAACTACGCCGACATGCTCACCGGCAGCAGCAATGCAACCTATAGCAACCCGGTTTACAACTCCCGCGGTGATATGACCAACATTGGCAGTGGTAGCACACCACTCAACCTCTGCTACGACAGCAGCG
>CBJLZK010000086.1:0-4635 GCA_966427515.1 uncultured bacterium
GGGCGGCCTGTACGCGGTGGTGGCGCAGCTTGGTGCGCGCAGGCCGGTGGTGCAGCACATCCATCCTGACCAAGTCGTCGGTATTCGCGACCTGACTGGCCGGGTTAATGACCATACGTTTATTACTGCTATGGGTTTGCTTCGTGTTGGTATGGACACTATGCAGTTTTCTACTAGCCCCAGCGACTCTATTCGTGAGAAGATAGATAAGATGTTACGCGTATAACAGATATGAGCACACAAACAGGGAAAGACACAATTTACATCGATGTCGATGACGAGATTACTACTATCATCGATAAAGTCCGTGGCTCCGAGCACCGTATAGTTGCTTTGGTTTTACCTAAGCGTGCCACGGTCCTGCAGAGCATTGTGAACATGAAGCTGCTTAAGCGGACTGCCGACGAGGCCAAAAAGCACCTAGTGCTCATTACTAGCGAGCATGGCCTTATGCCTTTGGCGGGCGCAGTTGGCTTGTATGTGGCCAAAACCTTGCAGTCAAAGCCAGAAGTGCCTATGGCTCCTACGGCTGGCCATGACCTAGAAGACCACGAAGAAACCGTGGATATGAACGATGCCACTGATGATAAACCACTCGACAAGTCTCGCCCAATTGGTGATCTTGCTACGGGTGCGGGTACGGCTGGCGCGGCCGGCGCATTAGCTGGCGCTGCCGAGGATGAGGAGCCAATTGAGCTCGATAATGCAGATATGGGTGCTATGCCTGCTGCTGCCAAAACCAAACAGCCCAAAGCCAAGAAGAACAAAGCCCTAAAGATCCCTGACTTTAATAAGTTCCGTTTGTGGCTGGCGCTTGGCGGCCTAGGCCTGGTAATCATTGTCTTTATCGCATGGCTGATGATGTCAGCTATGCCAAGAGCGACAGTCGTCATCAAGACCGACAGCCAGGCAATCCAGACCAACCAGGATGTTATCTTGAGCACATCAATTAATAATGTCGACCCAGCCAGCAATTCCGTTCCTGCCCAGCAAGTACAAACTCAGAAGACCCAAACGCAACAGGTTGACGCTACCGGCCAAAAGAATAATGGCCAGAAGGCCACCGGCCAGGTAACTTTGTCACTGACTGATTGTTCACAAGACCAAGTAACAGTACCTGCTGGCACAGCAATAAGCACGAACAGTCTGACCTTTGTTACGGCGGCCGACGTGTCACTTAGCAGTGTCAAGATTGGTAACAAGTGTCAAAACAGCTCATTCCCTAACTTTTCATCGGGAACTGTAAATGTTACAGCTCAGACGGGCGGTGCCCAATATAACGTCGGCGCTTCTACGTTCTCTGTTGCTGGCTACTCCAGTGTCCAGGGTAAATCATCGCAAGCAATGACAGGCGGCACCGACAATATCCTTAAGGTAGTGTCACAGGCGGATATCGATAACGCCAAACAAAAGATTACTGCCATGGATACCTCATCAGTCAAAGACCAGCTTCGCCAGCAACTACAAGGCCAAGGTATGATGGCCGTTGACGCGACTTTCAACGCTGGCGACCCTGCCATTACAACGAGTGCCAACGTTGGCGACCAAGCCGACAATGTGACCGTTACCGAAAAGGTTACCTATACCATGTTTGGCGCTAAGCAGTCAGACCTGCAAACATTGGTTGCCGCTTCTGTCGACAAGCAAATCGATACCAGCAAACAAAAGATTTTGGACTATGGCATTACCAGTGCTAACTTCCAGCTAAAGAACCAGCAGAGCAATGCAGCTACAGTAGGCATGTCCGACACGGCCATCGCTGGCTCCGACCTAAACGTTGCGCAACTTAAGCAACAAGTAGCCGGCAAAAAGCCTGCTGACGCCAAGAGTATTATTGGCGGTTATCCTGGGGTTACTAACGTAACAGTGAATCTTAGTCCATTCTGGGTATCTTCGATCCCTGGTAAAACTAGCAAGATAACTGTTACGGTCGAGAAGCCCGCTGTAAAGCATGCTCAGTAGTTCTGATTCCATCATTGCACTGGACGTGGGCGCAAAGCGTATTGGTGTGGCTGTCGCCAACGCCGTTGCACGCATTGCTAGGCCACATAGTACGCTCGAACATACCGACGACATCCTGGGTGTTATTGAGCGGTTGGCACGCCAAGAGGGAGCTGCTATGGTAGTTGTAGGCCTGCCGCGAGGCTTGAGCGGCCAAGAGACTGAGCAGACACGTATTGTTCAGGCTTTTGGCAAAGAACTCGCCGCACACCTTGGCTTGCCGATGCATTGGCAAGACGAAGCAGTAACGTCCGAAAAAGCTGAAGCTGAGCTGAAGCAACGTGGTAAACCGTACGTTAAGGGCGATATTGACGCCTTGGCAGCAACCTATATTTTGGAAGATTTTCTTAATGAGCACCCGGAGGTACGTGCATGAGATACACTAACCGAGCCCCACGCCGTCGCTGGCCGCGCCGCTTACTACTGATCATAGTGATCGGTGTCGTGGTGGTTATAGGGGCAACGATAGCCGTCCGGTATGTGTATAATGCCAACCTTAAGCCCGTAAGTAACAACTCAAACGCACAAGAAGTAGTTATTAAGCAGGGTGCCTCTGTTGATGAAATTGGCAAATTGCTGCAGGACAAGGGCTTAATCCGGAGCGCTTGGGCCTTTAGGCTGTACGTTAGCAGCAAGGAGGCACGTAGTGAGTTGCAAGCAGGTACCTACAGCTTTGCGCCCAACGAAGATGTGGCCGAAATTGTTTCGTCATTGACGCACGGCAAGATTACCACCAACCTTGTGACTATTTTGCCGGGGCAACGCCTGGACCAAATACGCAAACATTTAATTGACAGTGGTTTTTCGGAGGCAGCAGTGGACGACGCGCTCAACCCCGATAATTACACTGGCAACCCCGCCATTGTTGACAAGCCGGCTGCTGCTAGTCTGGAAGGGTATTTGTATCCTAACTCGTACGAGCGCACGGCCGACACTAACCCCAAAACCATTGTGGAAGCAGCTTTGGACCAGATGGACAAGCAGCTTACCCCTGATTTGCGCCAAGCCTTTGCCCGGCAGGGTCTAAGTACCTACCAAGGTATTGTGCTGGCTTCCGTGGTCGAAAAAGAGGTTTCTACGCAGTCGGACCGCGACCAAGTAGCCCAAGTATTTATTAAGCGCATTCATAACGGTATGCGCCTGCAATCTGATATTACTGCCTTTTATGGGGCTATCTTGGCGGGCAAGCCACTGTCGGTGAACTACGACAGTGCCTATAACACCTATATGCACGATGGTTTGCCGCCCACCCCTGTTAGCAATGTTTCTATCAGTTCACTACGCGCCGTAGCGTATCCAGCAAATACAGATTGGCTGTACTTTGTTGCCGGTGATGACGGTACTACGCATTTTGCCAAAACTATAGCCGATCACCAGGCAAATGTCGCCCAATATTGTAAAAAACTCTGTAGCCAGTAACAGGGGTAGATAGGCTTGCCAGACTTGCAAAAATAGGGGAAATCCCTATACTTAAGCGTGTTAGCTTTTTAGGGAGTTTTTTATTAGTAACTCAATTTCAAAAGCAGAACACCTGGCGCAGGCACAAACCGTCCGGTTTGAAAGCCTGCTTTTGCGTGCAAAAAAACGCTTCGTCCATCTTATTTCCCAGCGTCGTTTTGTACGATATGGCTTGCTTGCAGTAAATGCCTTGGTATTGGGTGTGATTGTAGCCTTTGTGGTACAAGCCAGTCCGGCAATAACATCTTCGCACGGCAATATTGCTGCCACTTCGGCTACTAATACCGTCAATGACCCCTTGGACCAGCTGTCGTCGGCGGATATCGCCGTCAACTTGGCCCGTATGACCAACCTACCAGAGTCAACTGCCGTAACCAACCAGGCCGACAGTGTGAGCGCTGAATTATCGATGTCCCCAGAAGAAACTACGGTTATTAGTAAGCCGCAGGTGGTCATGACTGACCTCAAGAGCCGTAAGGACATTGCTACGTATATCACCAAGGACGGTGATACCATCGCTAGCGTAGCTGCCCAGTTTAACGTAACCTCCGACAGTATTACTTGGTCGAATGGTTTGAACGGCAATGCGCTGTCTCCTGGTAGTAAGCTGTTGGTCCCACCGGTAAACGGTATTGTGTACACGGTAAAGGACGGCGACACCATCGATAGCTTGGCTAGCAAGTACCACGCCGGCAAGGACCAGATTGTGGCTTATAACGACGCCGAAATTAGCGGTATTCATACCGGTGAAGTGATTCTGATTCCTAACGGGCAACAGCCTGTAGCTGCGCCAGCTTACACCACGGCAGCTTCCTATGGTGGTGGTTTGTGGGGTGGCGGTTCGGCTGTATATGGTTCAAACGGCTATGACTATGGTTACTGTACGTGGTATGCAGCCCAGCGCCGCGCCCAATTGGGCAAGCCTGTTCCTGCTAACTTGGGTGACGCCTATACCTGGGTATACCGTGCCGCAAGCTTTGGTATGCCGACCGGTGGTGCCCCAGCCGTTGGCGCCGTAGCCATGAAACACAGCGGTGCCCCTGGCCACGTGGCCGTTGTTGAGGCTGTGAACGGTGATGGTAGTTTTTGGATCTCCGAAATGAACTCGTATGGCCAGGTCTCTATGACCAACTCTACCCCAACTGGCGGATGGGGCCGTGTCGACTGGAAATTGAT
>CBJLZK010000087.1:0-4612 GCA_966427515.1 uncultured bacterium
AGTGTGGTATTTTTTAGCGCAAACTCTTGAACATTTGCCCTGATTACGGTAGAATAACATCTGTTAGCAAATGCTATGCGGGTTTAGCTCAGTTGTTTAGAGCGCATCCTTGCCAAGGATGAGGCCACGGGTTAGAGTCCCGTGACCCGCACCATTTTAGATTTACAGATAGAGAAGCGCTCCAGATCGGGCGCTTTTTCTGTTTGTTGGGTTGGTCGTATCGGTCGCATGGTTAGAGCCCTTTTTGCTTGCGACTTACTAGATTGCCAACAAAACCATACCCGTAAAGATTGCGACGACGCCGGCAACTTTTGCCACGAGTCCATCACGCTCTCGTAATTTCCAGATGCCCCATATCGTTACCACTACGGAGGCAGATTCCCGCAGCGGCGAGATAATAGCAACTGGAGCCATAGACATAGCGAACAGGACAAGCTGGTAGGTGGCGATAATGCATAAACCAATGAACGCCGAAGTCCTCCACGACGAGTATTCTCCAGTATCGGGGGATTTTTTAGTTAGCCGTGCTTGGATTGCGAAAAATCCCCCAAGGCAAATGGCCGTAAAGAAGTACTTAAGTCCTCCAAATATGATCGGGTCTGCATATTTAAGCCCCATTTTGTCTATAACGGTATACGCTGCTATAAAAACGCCAGTAAGGAGGGCTGGCATAACGCCTTTTTTGCCATGGATCTGCGTACTCCTAATGAGCCATATTCCAGTTATCAATCCTGTAATACCTAGGAGTTGTGACGTGGTTACTTTTTCACCTAGTAGCAGTGTGGCGAACATAAATGTCATTATCGGCGCAGAACCACGCGCGATGGGGTAGACAACAGATAGCTCGCCATGCCTGTAGCTGTACGATAAGAAGTAGAAATATCCTAGCTCGGCTAAACCTGACATAAACCCAAAGAAAAGCGCGCTATGTGAAAGGGCGGGCGCCCCATGTAGAACCCAGTATATGGCGACTATGGGGGTCAAAATGGCTGCCCCGATCACTATGGCCATTGTGGTCGTATTGAGGGGATTCTTTGTTGCCTGTAACTTGACATTCCAAGTGACGTGAAGAATCGCGGAGAGTAAGACTAGGACTATCGGTAAGGTGTACATGTATCTAAGGCCCAAGTCGTGGTTAGGGGAATTATATGTATTGGCATGGTTGTAAGTATACTTCTTTTAAGTGTGATGGTTTAAATACTATATTGGTCGTCTGAAATATGCGGATAAATCACCTCGTCGTTTAGGCAAACAAGCGCAAAGCGCTTCAGCTTGGGGTATATCAAGCGCAAATCCGCCTCTGAGCAATTTACACCCATCAGGGTGTTTTTTGTTATTATAGAGGCAATGAAAGCTTTTATCTTTGATCCACTGTGGGATGAGTTAATAACGCCAGAGCTGGAGGGTAGCCTTAAGGCTAGCGGTTTACAAATTATCGTGACCAAAGAAGTAGCGCCTCTTTCCAATTGCAAGGACCTGTTTGAGGGTAACGAAGATAGACTACTTTGTCTTAACCCCGACTACGTCAGCTGGAAGCTAGGCGCGGACGATTACAAGAACATACCTAATCTTAAGGCTATATTGGGCGCAGCAACTTCTACTTCCTGGATAGACAAGTCTTATGCAAATGAACACGATATTGCAGTTTGCGATATACGGAACTTTTCTACTGAAGCTGTTGCTGAATGGGCAATAACTATGCTAATGAATGTCGCCAGGCAGACCCCACGACTTATAAAAGATGGTTTTCCATTAGACTTTGACAAAGATTTTATGAAGTATCGAGGTATCGAGCTGCACGGTAAAAAGGCTGGCATTATAGGCCTGGGTCATATAGGCTCAGCGATAGCTGATAGATGTGCTGGACTAGGGATGGAAGTGGTTTTTTGGTCGCGGAGCCCAAAGCAGAGCAATTACCAGAGCGTAGAGCTTGAGCAACTGTTATCACAATGTGACGTACTATTTCCGGCTATGGAACTTAATGATGAGACCAAAACAATACTAGATGATGATCTTTTGCAAACAATGAAAAGTAGTGCAATTTTCATAAGTATTGTTCACGGACTTTTTAATCAAGAGCTTGTACTCAGCATGGTTAATGAGGGCAGACTGTTTGGCTTTGGCTTTGAAGCAGAGCCTGGCACTTTCAATGACTTTAAGGGTAATGTTTGGGCTGCACCTTCTTACGCCTGGGCAACAGATACGACTATGCATAATTCAATGGTTAAGTGGGTAGAGAACATTGTTAACGCCTCCAAAGGAAACTACCTTCACCGAGTGAACTAACAGGCAGAGCCGACGCCAGCCTTGGCCGGCTGCGGCTTTAGAGTCCCGTGACCAACAGCATTTTTATTTTGCTACAATGCCTATATGCCCAAAATCACCTCAAAAGACGGAACAATTATTACGTATGACAAAAAAGGCCAGGGGCCAGTACTTATCCTAGTACTTGGCGCATTAAACCGCAGAAGCCAGGGCAAGAAGCTTACCGAGCTGCTTGCTGACCGCTTTACTGTTGTTAGCTACGACCGTCGTGGCCGCGGGGATAGTACCGACACCTTACCATATGCAACAAACAAAGAAGTTGAAGATATCGACGCGCTTATTGATGAGCTTGGCGGTAGCGCCTATCTGTATGGCCACTCGTCCGGCTGTGTGCTGGCACTCATGGCAGCCAAAGAACTTGGGGGCAAGGTTGCCGGCCTGGCTCTCTATGAACTGCCCTACAATGCCGACCCAGCCGTAGAGGCTGCGGCAGAAGATTACCGCAAAGAACTCAGACAACTACTTGATGCGGATAAGCGCGGCGAAGCAGTTGCACTGTTTGTTAAGTCGGTAGGCGTCACCGACAAACAGATTGCCGCCATGGAACGCTTGCCTATGTGGAAAGGCTTGACAGCTATGGCTCCTACACTTGCGTACGACACAATTGAGTTAATGAAACAGTACCCGGAACTCGATGTAAAAAGCATCGATACCCGCGCCTTGATTATGTATGGGGGTAAGAGCCCTGACTTTATGGGCGCAACTGCTACTGAACTTTCGCAAACATTGCCAAACGCTCAGCTTCGTGCAGTCGAAGGACAAGTGCACGACGTAAAGGCGGATGTACTAGCGCCAATACTCGCCGAATTCTTTGCCTAAACTGCTATACTTCGCCCATGTGGTTCGCTCTTTCAATCCTGGCATTGCTTATGCTGTCGTCCCGCCGTGCCGCCGAAAAGAAGGCGGCAACCGGGATCGACAGTATGGCGATGGCATGGCTGCAGCAAAGCGTGGCGATGCCGCTTATTGTGGCTTCGCTGTTTCTGGCTAAGTTTTATTGGCCTGGTCAATTGCCGACATTCTTTTGGGAGCTACTTGCCTTGTATGTCGCATTGCAGGCGGTCTACTTATATTGTTACTACCGGGCTATTGCCATCGCGGATATTAGTTTTGTAGCGCCGCTGATGACCCTCTTTTCGGTGGGTAATATGGTGGGCGCGTACCTGATTCTGGGGCAGGTGCCGTCGGTGTTTGGTGCGGCCGGTGCGGCGCTTATCCTGGTGGGCGCTTGGGTTATTGCCCGGGCCAAACAGCACAACCGCGAAGAAGCACAGATAGCCGCCCACAAAACGGCTTTTGTACTGGTGGTAATTGCCATTATTGTCTGCAGTATCTTTTCTAACATCGAGGTCAAGATGCTGCGCATGAGTAACCCGACCAGTTACAACTTTTACACCTCAGCGCTAACGGTGCCGTTTGTGATTCTGGTGACGATGCTAATAGTCAAAGGCCGCCGGCAGAGCAGCCGTGACTATTGGCAAAAGGTAAGCACCAGTGTGCGGGCTAATGTCTGGCCGCTCGTTATTGTAGGTGTAACGTATACCGTAAATATGCTTGCAACCTACCAGGCCAAAGTTACCGCTCCCAACCAGGCGTATGTGGGCTCAATTAAAGCAGCGTCCGTGCTGCCGGTAGTAGCCCTAGGTGTTTTGCTCTTCCATGAAAAGGTTACACGCAAGCAGTGGATTGGTGTTGGCTTTATGCTTGTGGGCTTGGCAGTGATGGCAGTTACCGTATAGGCATTTTTTGATAGAATTGGCATATGAATACTGCCGCACAAGACTATATTTCCTCGATCCAAGACGAACAAACCCTGCACGATATCAATGTGCTAATCGAAATCATGCAGCGCATCAGCGGTGCCGAGCCCAAGCTTTGGAACGTAGGCACCCTAGGGTTTGATACCTATCACTACAAATACAATACTAAGCGTGAAGGTGATAATTTTGTCATTGGCTTTTACCCCAGGAAAGGCAAAGTCACTGTATATCTAATGGACGGTACAGCGCGCTATGCCGAACAGTTAGCCAAGCTTGGCAAGCATACTACGACCGGTTACTGCCTGGTCTTTAAGAAGCTCAGCGATATAGAGCCGCCGATTCTGGAGCAGATCTTGCGACAATCCTATGACCACATAAAATCGATGTCTAAAACCGGGCCCATAGACCGAATCTTATGGCAGGACGAGTTAAAATAGATGTTATGATTGGCAAAAAGATATCGGGCGGCACCGTACATACATTGCCTGCTGACCTACGCAAAGCACTTGGCTCTAACGCCAAGGCCC
>CBJLZK010000088.1:0-4607 GCA_966427515.1 uncultured bacterium
TAGCCGAAATGGAGCGCCGCCTGCGTACCATGGCTGAGGTTGGTAAGCGCAACATGGCATGCCTCCCATAGGCTAGCAATAATATACATATTATAGCACTTATGGTTATAAAATGCAAATAACGGGTTAGGCCTGGCCGAGGGAATGGTCTAGGTAAGCTTCGATCAAATTGTCTAGGCTGCCGTCGAGTACGCCATCAATATCGCTCGTTTCGTACCGTGTGCGCAGATCTTTGACCTGCTTGTAAGGATGTAGGACGTATGAGCGGATCTGGTTCCCCCACTCTGCTGACTGATTGGGTCCTTTCAGCTCTTCCAGGTGCTCCTTGTGCTGTTCCATCTGTAATTGGATCAGCCGCGAACGCAAAATGGTCATTGCTGTATCTTTGTTCTGCAACTGGGAGCGTTCGTTTTGGATGGCTACGGTAATGCCGGTTGGCAGGTGCGTAACGCGCACGGCAGAATCGGTGGTATTAACAGATTGGCCGCCATGGCCGCCGGAGCGGTATACGTCGACGCGCAAGTCTTTGTCGTCAATCTCGAGCGCATCAGGCCGGTCGACTTTGGGCAATACATCCACCTTGGCAAAGCTGGTTTCGCGGGACTCGGCGTTGAACGGGCTCAGGCGCACCAGGCGGTGAACGCCATGTTCGCCCTTAAGCTTACCGTAAGCAAAGGCACCACTAATTTCGATGGTGGCGCTTTTGATGCCGGCTTCGTCGCCAGGCGTTTCGTCGATGGTCGACACGTCCAGGCCGGCCTTTTCGGCCCAGCGCACGTACATGCGTAAGAGCATTTGCGCCCAATCCTGGGCGTCGGTACCGCCGGCACCGGCATAAATGCTCACAATGGCGTCGTAGTCATCGTATGGGCCAGCTAGCTTAAGCTCGTCCTTAAGGGTGACGAACTGCTCCGTCGCCTGCTCCAGTTGTTTGGCAAGGTCGTCGTGCATCGACGCGTCGTCTAGTGCAATAAGTTCGGCGGTGTCATCAAGCACGGAAATCAAATCCTGCCATGGCGCAATGCGCTTTTCTAGTTTGGCTTGGCGCTTCATGGCTTCCTGCGCTACTTGGGGATCATTCCAAAAATCAGGGGCACTCACCTGTTGGTCGACAGCCTCTTTTTGGGCTGCAAGGTCGTTCAAATGCAACCGCTCAGCGGCGGCTGCCACCTCTTGCCGTAATTGTGCTGCTGACTCCGCTAAGTCGTGCATGTATTATTGCCTGCTAAGCTCCCACAAAGTTGCCAGTTGTTCATGTAGCTCTTTCACTAACTGCTTGTCGCAGTCGCTCAAAACACCCAAGCCCCAAATGTCGTCGGCAAACAACGACCGTGAAATATCAACAATCGAGGTTTTGGTAATCGCCTTGATGCGCTTAGGCACCTGATAATAGTCTTCGATAACCTCGTCAAAGAAGTAGCGGCCACTGTAGCCGCCGGCAGTTCCACCAACCGTTTGGGCACTACGCTGGAAACGACCTAAGGAATAGGCTTTGGCAGCCTCAATGTCTTCGGCGTCAATCTTGCCCTTAAAGACACTTTCGAGCTCACTGATCATAATTTCAAAGAGTGCTGGTGCGTTTTTGAGCGACACCTGGGCGCCAAACCACCAGTTGCTTGCCTGCTTGGTCTGGCCAAATCCTGAACTCATGCCATATACCAAACCGCGCTCACGGGCAGTGCCCAAAATCTTGGAATATAGCGTCTCTGTTAGCATGGTGTTCACCAAACTCAGCGCATCGGCTTCACGCTCGTCCATGCGGCGGTTCATAAAGCTATCGACATAGAAGTAGATATTTTTGACCGACTTGTTATGGATATACAGCGGTTTGCTAAGGCTCGCTGGACGCTCGTTAGGTAGTGCCAGACGGCCGTGGCCCAAAGGCAAACTGATCTGTTCCAACATCTCCACGATAGCATCATGGCGGCGTGGCGTAATGTTGCCAGCGATAATAAAGCGCAAATTGCGGGTGGTGTGCGTCTTTTTGTAGTGGGCCCTGATATCATCAAGGTTGACGTTATCCATTAGCTTGAGGCGCTCCTGGTCGGTTTTGGCCATAAAGCCGTACTGCTTGCGCAGGGCCAGGCTTAGGTGACGGAAATGGTTGTTGGACCGGGCGGCCAGCTCTTCGCGGACGTTGCCGAACTCGGCTTCGAATTCGTCCTGCAAAAACAGTGGCTTAGTGATTGATATGATCAACAAGTCCAGAATACGATCCCACTCAAAGTCGGCGCATTCGGCTTCGTAGGTAATGTCATAGACACCCGTAGAGGCATTACTGTAGGCACCGTTCTTTTCGATTTCTGCCTGGAACAAACGGGCTTTGGGGAATTTTTCGTTGGCACCTAACAGAATGTGCTCCATTAGGTGGGGCGTTTCCCATTTCTTTTCGTCTACAAGGTATTCGCCAGCCCGGAAGTTGAGCTCAAAGCTCATAACCGAGGCGTCAGGTACGTGTACCAAAAGCCCTTTGGCGCCATTTTTTAGGATGAGTTCGCTAACTGTATGCTTCATATATCTCCCGGCTACTTGCGCTTGCGGCCCTTAGCTTTACGTTGACGTTCAGCCTTACGGGTAGCCTTCTTGCGCGAGCCGGTGGCCTGCTTTTTGGCTTGGGATTGCTTCTCTTTAAAATCAGCTTCACGGAAATCTTCATCGCCCTCAGAGATCTGATCGACGTTACCCACAGCACGGCGGGCGGCACGGGTAAGTTCAGTCTCGGCAGGTTCTTCCAGGTCTTCAGCACTAACTGGCTGTGCGTGGTACAGGGCGCGCACCACTTCGTGGCGCAGTGTGTCTTGCATTTCTTCGAACAAGCGCTGGCCTTGGCGACGGTATTCTACCAATGGGTCACGCTGGCCGACACTCATCCAATGGATACCTTCACGCAGGTGGTCCATGTTTTCTAGGTGTTGCATCCATAGGTTGTCGAGGATTTGCAGATACACGTCACGTTCAACCTTACGCATAATCTCTGCTGTAAAGGCCATCTCGCGGCTGGCGTACATTTCTTTGGCTTCGGTCAGCAAGACCTTACCAAACTTGTCGGCTTCGGCGTTAAACAGGCGGTCCAGAACGGCCTCGTCAAATGGGAAAGCCTCGCGGACCATAGGCTCGAACTGCTCGGTCATGAGCAGCGGCGATTCAGCCAGCGACTTCACTTCTTCTTCGATCAGGATCCTGATGCGCTTGCTAATGTCCTCGCTACGCAGGATTTCCTTACGCATGGCGTAGGTAGCCTTGCGGTGGCGGTTCATAACATCATCGTATTTCACGACGTTCTTACGCTGGTCAAAGTGGAAGCCCTCTACCTTCTTTTGGGCGTTCTCGAGGCTCTTGCTAATCAGGCGGTTTTCGATTGGCGTATCGTCATCGACGGCCAAGCGTGCCATCAAGGCACCGATACGTTCACCACCAAAGATACGCATCAGGTCATCTTCGGTAGATACAAAGAACTGGGTAGTACCAGGGTCGCCCTGGCGGCCGGCACGACCACGCAACTGGTTGTCGATACGGCGTGACTCGTGGCGTTCGGACCCAAGCACAAACAGACCGCCGAGCTCCTTGACGCCTTCGCCCAGGATAATGTCGGTACCACGACCGGCAATGTTGGTAGCCAAGGTTACAGCACCCTTTTCGCCAGCACGTGCGATAATGGCAGCTTCTTTTTCGTTGTTCTTGGCATTCAAGACTTCGTGTGGCACGTTTGCCTTGCTCAGCAAGTGGCTCAATAGTTCGTTCTTTTCTACGGACACAGTACCGATTAGAACTGGCTGGCCCTTGGTCTGCAGCATCTTAACTTCGTTAATGATAGCCTTGAACTTACCTGCTTCGTTCTTATAAATACGGTCAGATTTGTCGACGCGGGCTAACTTGCGGTTCGATGGCACCTCTACGACGTCAAGCTTATAGATCATGTGGAACTCTTCGGCTTCGGTCATAGCCGTACCGGTCATACCGGCTAGTTTTTCGTACAGACGGAAGTAGTTCTGGAATGAAATGGTTGCCAGGGTCATGGATTCCTGCTGGACTTCCACGCCTTCTTTGGCTTCGATAGCTTGGTGTAAGCCTTCGTTGTAACGGCGGCCAGGCAGCAAACGGCCAGTAAACTCGTCGACGATCACAATTTCGCCTTCGTTGGTCACCACGTAGTCTTTGTCACGCTTAAATAGGGCTTGGGCACGCAGGGCTTGCTCTAGGTGGTAAATAGTACGAATGTTGTCGGTAGCGTACAGGTTGCTAATACCGAGGACTTTTTCGACCTTGTCGGTACCGTCGTCAGTCAGGATAACAGTCTTACGCTTTTCGTCGACTTCGTAATCTTTCTCTTTGACGAGCTGGCGCACTACCTTAGAGAACTGCTGGTACGAACTACCGCTCGTTACGCTTGGTGCCGAAATAATCAGCGGCGTACGAGCTTCGTCGATCAAGATAGAGTCTGCTTCGTCGACGATGGCAAAGTGCAGCTCACGCTGGCGCAACTGGTCGACTTCGCGGACCATGTTGTCACGCAAGTAGTCAAAGCCGTATTCATTGTTGGTACCGTACGTGATATCGGCGTCATAAGCCTCGCGGCGTGAAGCCGGCTTGAGGTGACGGAAACGCTC
>CBJLZK010000089.1:0-4598 GCA_966427515.1 uncultured bacterium
AGCCCGTATCGTCCCAGTGACGGCTAAGCGTGGCATCACCACGCTCTACGTGCGGGTGATTGAAGTCGAAGCCGCCTGCATAGGATGCCCGTCCGCCAGCATGGCGCCAATATCCAGGCACATATCCCTCATTAGGCACAGGACCAAAGGCTTCAACCTGGGCGGCCAAGTCCGACAAAAGGCCCGGAAAAGCATCAAGGAGCTCATCGTTACCCGCTGATAAGTCCCAGCTAAACCGGTCACCTTCAAACGCACTCATTTGATTGCCTCCGCACCACCGGTGATTTCGGCCAATTCTTGGGTAATGGCGGCCTGGCGGGCGTTGTTGAATTCGAGCGTCAGGTCGTCGATGATATCCGATGCGTTGTCGGTAGCGTTCTTCATGGCTACCATACGGCTGGACTGCTCACTTGCCTCAGACTCCAGCAGAGCCTGGTAGATCTGGGCATCGAGCAGACGCAGGGTAGTCGAACGCAGCACCACTTCGGCAGACGGTTCAACCGTAACAGCCTTGGCTGCTGACTCGTCGATCTCTGTAGTCTCGTCGCCGACGCCAGCAGGGAGCAAGCGTTGTACCTGGACCTTTTGGGAGACTGTCGAAACAAACTTGGTAGTAATGATATCGACAGCGTCCACGATTTGGTCAGCGAACAAGCCGATTACCGAGCTGAGGATGGGCCGCAGGTCATCAGAACTGGGTTTGTCGGGAAGTTCGGTGTAAACAGCACGCACTTCCAAGCCCTGGATACGGTTAACGGCGTGAGCAGCTTGCTTGCCGATAGCGATCACCGATGTCTGGATGCCCTTAGCACGGTCAGCCTGCACCTCTTGGATCATGCGGCGCAAGACGTTTGCGTTGTAAGCACCAGCCAAACCGATATCGCTGGCGATAACGACAAGTAGGCGCTCCTTGATAGGGCGTTCAGCATACAGATGAAAAGCGCTTTCGCTTGCAGCGTTATAGCGCAGGCGGGCCAAAATCTGGCGGGCCATTTCGGCGTAAGCACGGGGACCAACAACAGCTTCTTGGGCACGGCGCAACTTGGAGGCAGCTACCAATTGCATAGCCTTGGTAATCTGCTTGGTGCTCTTTACAGAGCCGATGCGCCGCTTAATTTGTTGCCGCGAAGCCATAGGTTATTACTCCTTAGCCTTTTCTGACTTCTTTACCGCAAAAGACTTGGCTACCTTCTGGGCAGCTTCAACAATAGCCTTCTTGGTATCGTCATCAGGCTTGTCGCCCTTGCTTAGGAGCTTCATTACTGCGCCGTGCTTGTCTTCGAGCAAGACCAGTAGGTCAGCTTGGGCATCCTTGATCTTTTCGGTAGGGACTTCGTCGAAGGCACCTTCGGAGACTGCCATAACGCTGGCAACCTGTTCAGCGATGCTGAGCGGGCTGTACTGCTTCTGCTTGAGCAGTTCGGTCAAGCGTTCACCACGTTCGATGGTCTGCTTGGTTTCGGCGTCAAGGTCGCTACTAAACTGGGCAAATGATGCCAGTTCGCGGAACTGAGCCAATGACAGCTTAAGGCCGCCTGAAACGCTTTTGATAGCCTTAGTCTGAGCGGCACCACCCACGCGAGAGACCGACAAACCAACCGAGATAGCTGGGCGAATACCCTGGTAGAACAGGTTAGTCTCCAGGAAGATCTGGCCGTCGGTGATCGAAATAACGTTAGTAGGGATGTACGCACTAATGTCACCGGCCTGGGTTTCGATGATAGGCAAAGCCGTCAACGAACCTGCGCCGAGCTCATCATTGAGCTTAGCGGCGCGTTCCAGCAAGCGGGAGTGCAAGTAGAACACGTCACCAGGGTAGGCTTCACGTCCTGGTGGGCGGCGAAGTAACAAACTCATCTGGCGGTAAGCCACAGCGTGCTTAGTAAGGTCATCGTAGATGATCAAAGCGTGCTGGGCATTATCGCGGAAGTACTCACCCATGGCAGCACCAGCATAAGGGGCCAGGTACAGCATTGGAGCTGGGTCGGCTGGGCTAGTAGCAATCACAATGGTTTGGTCCATCACGCCTTCGCGCTTAAGACGCTCCACAAGGGCAGCAATCTTGGATAGCTTTTGGCCAACGGCAACATAAATGTTGATAACGCCGGTCTTTTGCTTGGCCTGGTTAATCATGGTATCGACGGCAATAGCGGTCTTACCAGTTTGGCGGTCGCCAATGATAAGCTCACGCTGGCCACGGCCAATAGGGGTCATGGTATCGATAGCCACCAAACCGGTCATCATTGGTTCGTGCACACCCTTACGGTCCATTACGCCAGGGGCGCGACGCTCCAACAGGCCCATCTGCTTGGTCTTGATCGGACCCTTGCCGTCTAGCGGGTTACCCAGTGGGTCAACCACGCGGCCGACAAGTTCAGGGCCGACCGGTACTTTAACAACTTCGTGGGTTAGGCTAACGCGGGCGCCAGCTGCCACTTGGGCGTCATCACCAAGGATAACGGCACCAATTTCGTCTTCGAGCAGGTTCAGGGCAAAGGCTGTAACCTTGCCACCGTCTAAGGTCTCGATTTCGAGGACCTCGTTGTAACCTGCAGCGCGAAGACCATAAACCCAGGCCACACCGTCACCAACACGGGTAACGATACCAGCCTCTTCCAAGCCCTTAGTAGTGCGGAGCGATTGGATCGCTTCGACGAGCTCGGCTGATAGTTCTTGGACTTTTAGCTCACTCATATTTTATTATCTCACTCTCCTTGCAGGCAGATTATTTGATCGTTGCTAATTGCTTAAGTTTGGTTCGTACGCTCGCATCGAGCTGTGCGTCTGGAGTGCGGGCAATCAAGCCACCCAACAAAGCTGGGTCGATCCGCTCGGCCAAATCAACTTCGTGGGCATTTGTAGCTTGCTTCAGGACGTGCTTTAGTTCCGCCCGGACTTGGTCGGTCAGCGGACGGGCACGTACCACGTCAACTAACAATTCGCCCTTTTGTTCGAATAGTTCATGCGCAATGTCATTCACTACCAAGTCGATTTCGTCGACGCGGTTAGATTCGATCAAGTAGGCAGCCAATACTTCCACCCAGTGCTTGCGCTGTTTTGGTTCAGCGATGAGCTTGCTGGCAATGGCACGGGCTATAACTCGTCTAGAAGCTTTTGTGCTCACGCTTGCTCCTGACTCAATGCCCCTTTAATAAGGTTGGCATCCTTCTTTTCGTCAAGTTTTTCATTAACAACATGCTCGGTAGCTAAAGCAACGAGCTTGATGGTCTCACTCTTTAGGGCTTCGCGGGCCTTGCGTACGTCAGCGTCAAGCTGGGTACGGGCGTCGGCCACGATTTGCTCTGAGCGGTTTTTAGCCTTTTCTTCGGCATCAGCGACCATAGCAGTTGCTTCCTGATGCGAACGAGCGATGATCTCGTCGGCCTCTTTACGGGCGTCGGCTAGCATATCGGCCACTTTGGCTTCGGCCTTTTCCAGGGCTTCAGCAGCTTCTTTGGCTTCTTGCATGCCGGCTTCAATCTGATCGCGACGAGCATCGATAGCTTTAACAAGGGCAGGGTATACAAACTTGCCCAAGATAAACACTAGGATTAGGAAGGCGATAGCTTGCTCAACGAGCAGCTTGCCGTCAATGCCTAGTGCTTGCAGTAGCCCTGGTGAGGACTGACCGCTGCTAGCAACAATCAACATATCATGCATAAAGGGACGGCCCCTTTCCTAACTACTTCAAGAACTTAATAATAAGGGCGACAACCAAACCAATGATGGCAAGGGCGTCAACGAAGGCCATGGCCAGGATCATGAGGGTACGAATCTTACCGTCAGCTTCTGGGTTACGACCGATTGCTTGCATGGCACCAAAGCCTACCAAACCAAGGCCGATACCACAAAGGCCGGCACCGATAGCGTAGGTCAAACCAAATGCTAGACTATCCATTTATTTATTACTCCTTTTATTACTAATAATGTATTGTTAACTACCATTGCTCCGTGGGTTTTTACGCCTTTTCCTTGGCAGAGTCAGCAGTACCCTCGAGCTCAGCTTCTGCATGAGCTTCGGATTCTGGCAAACCCAACGAAATGAATACAATGGTCAACATAAAGAATACGTACGCCTGGACCGTCCCCACGAACAGCTCCAAGCAGTAAAACACTGGCAAGGCCAGCGGTGCAGCATACGAAGTCAGGAAGGCAATAACGCCCAAGAGTACCTCACCACCAAATACGTTACCAAAAATACGAAGGGACAGGGCAGCGGTACGCGAGAATTCAGCGATGATCTCTAGCAGACCAATAAAGAAGTGCAGAGGCTCCTTGAGCGGGTTAAAGATATAGCGGCGCGCATTACCAAAGAAACCGTGGCGCTTAATAGCCCAAGCCTGGGCAGTAATCAAGGTAATAATAGCCAGTGACAAGGTCGTATTGAGGTCGGCAGCCACACCGCGTAGTAGTGGCACGTGCTCGTGGCCATAGGTAATAGAACCGACGCCAGGCAACAAGCCCAACCAGTTGTTAACCATAAAGAAGAACATCATGGTGACAGCCAAAGGCAACACCCTGCGGACGACCTTTTTATCGCCAATCACTTCTACGGTGGTGTCGTACAGGCTTTCGAACAGCATCATCACGCCGTGCAT
>CBJLZK010000090.1:0-4583 GCA_966427515.1 uncultured bacterium
TCTCGGTAGCACCACCAACCTTGATCACGGCAACCTTACCACTCAACGCTGCACGGCGCTTCTCGAGCTGCTCACGGTCATATTCGCTAGTAGCACTGTCAACCTGAGCGGTAATTTGCTTGACGCGGGCCTGAACATCAGCGGCAGAACCAGCGCCTTCGATGATGGTTGTCTCGTCCTTGCCAACAATTACCTTGCGGGCAGAACCTACAAAGCTGAGTTCGGCGTTTTCGAAGTCGTAGCCAAGGTCTTCGCTAATAACGGTAGCACCGGTCAAGATGGCAATGTCTTCCAGGATCTCCTTGCGGCGGTCACCAAAAGCAGGAGCCTTGATGGCTACGGTGTTGAATACACCCTTCAGGCGGTTAAGTACCAAGGTAGCCAATGCTTCACCTTCGACATCTTCGGCGATCAAGACGAGGTCTTTTTTGCCGGTCTGGGCAATCTTTTCGAGCAATGGCAAGAATTCTTGGATCGAACCAACCTTCTTGTCGGTAATCACGATGGCAGGCTTGTCGTATACGGCTTCCATGCGGGCAGTGTCGGTGACCATCAGGGCACTCACAAAGCCACGGTCAAAGGTAAAGCCCTCAACTACTTCGCTCTCGAGGGCCAAAGCTTGGCCTTCCTCGACAGTAACCACACCCTCGCGGCCAACCTTGTCGATCACATCAGCGATCAGCTGGCCGATTTCGGCGTCACCCGCCGAGATAGTTGCGACTTCGGCAATACGCTTCTTGTTGGCGGCGATATCTTCGCGCATACCGTCAAGCTTTTCGATCACGTCAGTAGCAGCAGCTTCCAAACCCTTGCGAAGCAGCATGGGGTTGTGGCCAGCAGCGATAAGCTTGTTGGCCTCGTTCAGGATATTGTAGGTCAGCACGGTCACGGTAGTAGTACCATCACCAGCAACGTCATTCATCTTGGAAGCAGCTTGCTTGATAAGTTCCGCACCAACCTTGTAGCCCAAGGTCTCGTCGTCTACGTCAGCAATTTCGACACCCTTAGCTACGGTTACACCGTCGTGGGTCACCGTAGGGGCGCCATAGCTCTTGCTAATGACTACATTGCGGCCTTTTGGACCCATAGTAGTCTTTACGGCATTGTACAAAATTTCAGCACCGCCAAGCACGCGCTTGCGGGCATCTTCGTCATAGAAAACTTTCTTAGCCATTTCTTTCCCCTTCTACCTAGTTAACGGTCGCGATGATGTTCTTTTGGTACACGATAATATAGGCCTCGCCGTCAACTTTGACATTCGTAGCCTCGTATTCGTTCTTATAAAGAATGCGGTCACCCACTTTTACATCGGTGACTTCTTTGCCAACAGCTACTACCTTAGCCACCTTGGGCTTTTCGGCAGCACTACCTGGCAAGTAAAGGCCGCTGGCAGTTTTAGTCTGGGCTTCTTCGGCCACAGCGACAACATATTCGGCAAGAGGTTGCACTTTGACACTCATGGATAACTCCTCCTTTATATACCTATTCAGTAAAGAGAATTAGCACTGTAACTATGCGAGTGCTAATTCTTCTGTAATCAAATGGTACAGGAGGTTGATCACCCCTGTCAAGCTTTACAGTAAGGCAAACTTGCCGACTTCAGCTGGACTCAAGCTCGGCGCCATATGCCGTAGCTCAATAGCATCGCCCATCACTGCGTCATAGCGTTCAAGAAGTTCTGGGTTACCACCGTTGTCAAAATACGGTTCAAGCAAGTGGGACGATATCTCTTGCTCAAAAAGACGGTCATGCGATCCTGCCAAGAAGCGGCGGCCTACCAGTGAGCCCACTAACTTATTCATCTCATCTAGACAGCTACCAGCAAATTGCACCCCTTCTTGGGAGTCAGGGTCGGCAGTAGGATCAAAGAATTTAGCACCTTCGACGTCAAATACTACCGGCGTAATCCGGGCGGGTTGGCCTGGAATAATCAAGGGTGCACGACCAACATTTTTAATCTGAAGATCGTTGTGTACCACACCAGCAGCATGTAATTGGCCGGCGAATGCACCAACTTCTTCAAGCGTTTTAGCTAGGTTGTCGTAGCCCGGGTGTCCGACCACAAAGTCGCCCCACCCGATCCGGTTCATAGTGGTAAACTGCGGCACAAAGTCAGTCACCAGTGCGGTGCCAAGAGAGCCCAAATCGTACAAGCCTTGGCCTGTTGGCGTAACCGTTCTTAGGCCACGCCGGTTGATTTCTGCTAGGTTATCAAGCTCGGCTTGGGCGCTCTCTGCACGGCGGAAGCGCTTGATAGCCACCGTAGGCGCAATCGCCATATCCCGTGCGGGGTCGGCGTTAGCAAAGAAGACATCATGGGCGCTGTCGCCAGCACCAACCGAACCAGTCTCTACCAAGCGGAGGCCATTCTTGCCATGGCCTGCGTATATCGCAGCGCCAATCATCTTGACTGCCTGAGCCTTCTCTTCTGAGGTCAGGATATCCCGCTTGTCGGAGCCTTGTTCTTGTCGTGGTGCTTTATTGTGGGCCATTTCTACTTATCCTGCATTTCCCTAAAAACTGGCGCAAAACTTGCGGCAATCAACGATGCTTCGCCTTGGGTCACAACCCGTGACATGGCATTGTTATAAATATGCGTCAACACGTCGGTTACGGTGCTACCAGCAGTAACGTGGTACGGAGGCATTAGCTCAGCACGTTCTGCCAGGCGATCAATTGCCACACCATCTAAGGAGGCTATATTTGGCACTACATGGTATTGCTTGCGGATTTTTGCCAACAGTTCACCGGTCATGCGGATAGTCCGCTGAGCTTCCAAAAGGCCATCTTCCATGCCAATTGCCACATTCAGGGCCGCAGGCAAAGAGATCAGGTCTGACCCGCCATTGAACCGTAGGTAATGTGGAAGGCCGTCCCGTTCGACAACCATCGCGCCACTTAGGCCAGCGTGTGTAAGCTGGTCAGAAAAAGCAAAGTCATGAGATTCCGTAGGCTCAATATAGATATCACCCGAAGGACCAAAGTACGTATTAGCTAAACCATCATTGCGTAATGCATAGGGAAAATCGACTTGGGCAAGTTCTTCGTGGCGAGGGGGGATGAATTCGTACGGATTGGTCATTTTTTTGTGATTTACTCCTTATAAATTAACATAAGAATTTAAATTTGTCAACTAGTGGCCCCGCCCGGCCAGCCACTCATGATACACTAAATCGATATGAATAACGACCAAACAAATGTGATTAACCTTATTGGCGTCCCTCTAGATCTCGGCGCCGAAAATCTCGGCGTGAGTATGGGCGCCGACACCTTTCGCTACCAGCATATAATCGACAAACTCGAGAGCACTGGTCTCAAGGTAACCGACAAAGGTAACGTCGCCGTAAAAGACCGCGACCAGGTACCCGTGGGCAACCCCCGGCTCCGCCGGCTCGACGAAATTGTACGGGTCAGCGAAGAGACGGCCAAGCTAACCGACGCCGCGATGCAAGCTGGCGAAAAGGCTATTGTCTTGGGCGGCGACCACTCTATTTGCTTAGGCGCCGTAGCTGGTGCCTCGGTTGGCTTGCAAGGTAACCTCGGGCTGATTTACTTTGACGCCCATGGCGACATGAACACCGACGAGACTTCGCCTACTGGTAATATCCATGGCATGCACCTGGCCTCGTTGATGGGCTTTGGCGCTCCTGAGCTGGCCCATGTATACGGCGAACAAGTCAAAATCCGCAAAGAAAACCTGCTACACATCGGCGGCTGTGACTTTGACCAAGCTGAACTTGACCTAGTCGAGCGCGAGGGCCTACAGGCTTTTAGTATGCTTGACTTGCTCAAGCATAACTTAGCTCCCCTCTTCCCGATGATCGACGACCTCATGTCACGCGTAGACAATATCTGGATTAGCGTAGATCTTGACTCGATCGATGCATTGTACGCACCGGGCGCAGGTATGCCCAACAAAAAGGGTCTAACTTACCGCGAAATTGCTGCTATTGCCGAATATATCGGCAGCAAGAACAAGGTAGTCGGCGTTGACGTAGTCGAATACAACCCCCTCCAGGATGAGCAAAACAAGACAGCCGAGCTAGCCATTGAATTGGTCGCCACCTTCTTGGGCAAGCAGTACAGCTGGTACACGCACTACCTAGAAAAAAATAAGGTCAGCTAAAATATCGCTGACCTTATCCAAGGCGCCGCAGATTAGCTTGCGGCGCTTATTTCTTTTTGCCGAGGCGCTTACGCAAAGCTTTGCGGGCTTCAGCAATTTCGTCCCACTTGATCTCGATCACCCGCTCTGGGTTGTGGTCGTCTTGTTGCAGATGCCGTAGTTCAGCCGCCTTTGGCCCGTTGCGTAAGATGTCTTTTTCGTGGCCCTTACCAAGCAGCATTACCGTATCGCCCTTCTTGGCCCGGTCGATAGCGAACTGGATAGCCTTATCGCGGTCATGTACCAAAAATAAGTTTTTGTCACGCTTCTTGCCAGCTTCTTCGGCCCCCGCTGCGATCTGATCCATGATCTCTTGGCCGTCAATGTCGCGGTCGTCTTCCTCGGTAATGATGACTTCGTCGGCATATTCACCGGCCAACTTGCCCTGCACTGCCCGCTTGGCTTCGTCGCGGCGGCC
>CBJLZK010000091.1:0-4570 GCA_966427515.1 uncultured bacterium
AGAACTCGCCGTACGTCCTTTTGCCAAAATAGGCGATGTCTCGCACGATTAATAGCGACCAGGGGTCCCCAAACGTTTCTAGGGCGTAGTTAACGGGGCAATGTGACTTGTTATTTGCGCGCCTCATATATTTGTATTATAACATTTTGCTTGCATAGCAAAAGAAAACACCACCGTTAGCAGGTGGTGTTTTCTTACAGAAGAGCTTCAGGCTTATTTGATAATGTTAGCGAGGTGCAACATCCACAAAAAGACGCCTACAGAGATAAGCGACAAACCAAGTCCAACGGGTGAACCCCAGCCGTACCACTTGAGTGACTCGCGGGCGTAATAATAATCTTGTTTCATTTGGTCTTTTACTGATGATTTGTCCATTTGTACCCTTTCTTGCAATATCCTGTGTATTGCAGTATAATTACTTTACTATTAAGTATCTTAATTGTTTAACTAAATTATGTCAAGTAACGCTCCAACCACTCCAGATGACCACCGTACGCAATTAATGCAGCAAATGCAGTTTTTGGGCCAGATGGCCAGTACCGAAACTGCCATGTTCCACCAGGCTGCCGCAGCGTCGTATGGTCTGGGTATTACTGACATGAAAACATTAAGTGTACTGTCGCAAGAGGGTCCACAAACTGCTGGCCAGTTGGCCGAGCGCCTGAGCCTAACTTCTGGAGCTGTAACAAATGTAATCGACAGGCTCGAACGACGTGATTTACTCCTGCGCAAACCCGACCCCAAAGACCGCAGGAAAGTGGTGGTGATGGCTAACGAAGCTAAGCTTAAAACCTTCGATAACGTGTACGACTCGATGGTTGATGCGTTTACTGATCTGTTGGCCGGCTATACCACTGAACAGATTGAATTCCTTGTGCGTTACTTTAAAGACGCCATCGAAGTCACCAAAAAACAGATAGCCCAACTCAAAGAAAAACAGACTAAGGAGTAAAAAGGATGCTTGCCCGGCCATCTTGGTAAGGCTGACAAAGTTTCTATAGTCTCTAGATTGTTACAGCGCCGGTTAAGCCCCTCATGGCATCGATCACAGCCGACCTGAGTATCCCTTCGCTGCTCCTCAAAAGGGGCCGGCGTCCAAAAGCGATAGGTGAAGTACGTGGGGCGTAGGCTTGGCCTTCGTAATCTTGCTCAATAGGGATGTAACCTTGATGCCCATTACTAGTCATCATTGTCACAACATCAAGGTCCGGAAAGGCCTCCTCGATCTTTAAGCCTGTGGAATTGTATATCTCGGCGCCAAAGCCGATAAAAGCCAGTTTTCCGACACCAATTATAGTGACTGGTATGGGGACTGTCTCTGCTGAACTGTAATTGATGATTGGAGCCATTTCTTCTAACCACCGTCCTACGGCATTTACATCTTTGTCTGCTGGAATGCGGCGAGCTTCGCAAAATGCATCTAACTCTACTTCGGGTTTAAGTTCGAAATCAATGTCCAAGGGAAGATGGACGGTCATGCCGTGGGTGAATACATTTCCTTCTTGTACTTTCACCTCTTGAGAAAGGTCAGCTGCTAGATGGCCAATAGCAGTGCCCATGCTTTTTGCTTCCTCTAGTGATCGTTTACAGCCGGGGTCTTTCCTGACATATGGGTTGATATCACCTGCACAGCCGGTATGCCAAAGTGTTGTCTTTACTCCCGTATCTTGTGCGAGAGTATCACGTGCAAAGCCTGGATAATCAGGCGAGATTAATGTCGATTTAGGTCCAAGAACGGTGGGGTGGCAGGCGAAATGAGCTCCGGCAATATGTCCTTTTTCGTGATCAACCCTTATTGCTGTGACACGATCATCGAGGCTTTCTCCGCCAGTACGATTAAAGTTTAGGCCAGGAGCGTGTGCTCGTGCGATACCGATTGCTCCCGGTTGCGTGTTGTCTATTGCCGACAAGATGGCACCACTAAGACTGGGGGCTAGCACTCGTTCGGTATAGGACCAGTTATAGCCTCCGGCTCCATATAAAACGCGCGTTGCAGGCCCGGAGTGATTATGGGAGGCGTTGATAAGCACGGTTGTAGGCCGTTCCTGATTAGCATTAACTGCCTCTTGAACCGCCGCAGCAGTGTGCTGGTCAACGGACAGTAAATCGACACCACATAAGGCTGCCCGGTTCTCGCCGTCATCTACAACGAGAACAGTGGCGGCTAGCCTGCCAGCTATGTCTGTGCTCAACCGGTTACTGGGGAGGTTGTAGCCGTAGCCTGCGAGTGGAATTGGCTCGCCAGGTGTAATATCAACAGTCTCTGCTCCGAAAACAAGCATAGGCACCTTTACTCGTCAGGTATAAATCAAAATCTTGATACCGGACTAGTTCCATAAGATTAACTAAGATGCTAGAATAGCATGCATTTGTATTGTGCGTCAAAGATGCTGTATTTAGGGGGTATTACGTGAGTATAGATCGTCTCAGAATTGTTTTTCTGAATGCTTGGTCCGGGAGACTAGAAGAGCCAATGGGCGCTTTTCTGGAAGCGCAGGCGCCATCTACTGATATTTTTTGCTTTCAGGAGGCTGACGGTGTTATGCCCGATTTGTGTACTGCCACTCTTCCGGATTTTCATAAAATAACCGCCTATAAGCAGCATGCTAGTAGCGAAGATGAATTCCCGCAGGCAAATTATGTTAAGGAAGGGCTGGGAATAATCGCATCCAAGATCTTATTCCAGGACCGGTCAGATATTGGCCTTGGTATTTATACGCAAGTTGCTTTTGGAGATGGTAGCTTGCACCTTTGCAACATGCATGGCATATCCCGGCCAGTTGATAAACGCGACAATCCACCTAGGTTGGCGCAGTCTGACGCATTGATTCAATTTTTTGACGGCATTGAGAATCCAGAGGACTCGATCGTGATCGGCGGGGATCTTAACTTATCACCCGACACGCAGAGTATCCAGATATTCTCAAAAAGTGGGTACAGGGACCTCATTAGTGACTATGGTATTGCGACTACACGAAACCACTATGCGTGGGATAGATTTCCTGCTACGCCGCACTATCACTCTGACTATGTCTTTACTAAAGGAGCTTCAGTGGCTGATTTTGGTGTGGCGGAGGATCTCATATCTGATCATTTGGCTATGGTGCTGGAAGTGGAGCGTCAAGCGGCCGCTTAAGCTTCAACGGTCTTCTTCAGATTATCGAGAACGATTTTCCAGAGCCCGATCGATTTGTCCCTTGCTTCGACGGATGCAAGGTTTTCTTCATGGATGTTCATAGTTGTTTGGCCGTTTGCCTCAACAAGCTCAAACCGCACAATCTCGTAATTTTCTGGCTCATCCTTTTGTCCGGTCCGCGAACTGAGGTGGGTGTATTCGAGGACTTTGTTTGGTTCAATGTGTTTAATAGTGCCCTTATCTTCGTATGATTGGCCGTTCCATTCACCACGGAATACAATGGGCGCTCCTGCCTGCCAGGTTGATTCAACAGTTGTGCCAAAGAACCACCGCTTTACAATCGCAGGGTCAGTTATGGCTTGCCATACATTGGCAGCTGGTGCGTTGATAGTGATTGATGCGTCTGATGTAATATTCATAGCTCTATTATAATGGCTGGCATCATAGCCCAAAATTGGATCAACTATTATTAGTGAAAAGCTAGTCATCGACGGGCTTGTCGATTGACTTACCTTCGAGATTTGGCGTGCCCCTGCCAGTAACAATTAGCTTGTACAGGCTACCCTCAATGTACTGCTCCCAGGCGGGCATGCAGAATTTGTAGCATTCAACTTGTGGTTCCAGGCCTTTGTGAGTAAAAGTGAGCTTTGTCTGGTTACCCTGTTCGGCGATGTCAAAAATGACCTCCGTACCCTTCCATTCATCTTTTTGCTTTAGGAAGGTCATATTGGCTTCGGTAACTAGCCAGACTACCTTTTTGTTAGGTATAACTTCTGTTAGTTTTTGCCTGGTGTGGTGGACATTAGGAACTTCAAATACAAATTCATCACCCTGCTTTTCGGTGCTGCCGGTGATGTTTTGCGACCACCAACCCCGCACGTTCGTGACGGCCTTAAAGACCTCCGCAGGGGATTGGTTGACAGTAAATGAGGTTGTATAGCTTTGGTCCATATTGGCCTTTCTTTAGTTTGTTACAAATTTTTGCATAACCATAGTCGAAACCGCTTCTGGTTCGTCTAGCACCATGCGTACGCCGGGAATCGTCAGGTCAGCGTCGGTGTAGTTGGCGCCCCACTTCATAAAGGCAAAGAGCACCGGCAGCAGATCGAGTGCCTTCCTGGTTGGCTTATAGATGGCTGCGCTTTTATTGGCTTGGTCGTCGTGCTTGGTCAAGAAGCCGTCCCTTACCAGCGACTCCAGGCGAGCGCTAAGGATATTGGTGGAGATTTTCTCTGGGGAGGCTAAGAATTCCCGAAAATGGCTTTTGCCACCAAGTAATATGTCACGCAAAATTACCAGGCTCCATTTGTCGCCCAGTAAATCTAGTGATAATGCCAGTGGGCAGCCGCTCATTGATCGCTTTTTCATAACTGTAATATACTAAATGTAGTTGCATTATGCAACTACATTTGCGATGAACAGATTGTATGCATA
>CBJLZK010000092.1:0-4557 GCA_966427515.1 uncultured bacterium
AAAGAAGTGCGTGTGTGGGATCTTTTGGATCAGCAGAATTGCACCAGTATCCAACAAAAGGTCAATCAATACAAAAGCCAACAAGAGCAGTAGGGCCACTAGCCCAAAGCTAACCCTGATCGATTTCTTCTCGGCAGCGTTAACTGGTACAAAATACTTTTGGTTCTTGATGTACTCCTGGAGCTCACGTTCACGCTTAACAGCTTCGGCAGTTTGCTCGGCCTGAAGTTCTTCTTTGGTTTTAGGCTTGGGGGTTTCGGATTCTTCGGTGTCGGTGTCAGTCTCTTCTGGCTCATCTGGAGCGGCGTCTGTGGCCGGAGCGCTGGCTGGAGTTTCTACTGGAGCTGGAGTTTCGGCTTCGGCAAGTGCTTCTGGTTTGGGGGTTTCGGCTGCGGCAGGCTCGGGCGTTTTGGCTTCTTCTGGTGCATCCGTGCTTGCGCCCGGAGTTGATGGCACATCGGCAGGAGGATCAGTCTCTGAACCATCAGTTACGGTTACTGGCAAAATTGTTTTCCGCGTGGTCGGCTGCGTGACTATTGGTGTCTCGTTTTCGGACATTTCAGTAGCCTCGGCATCGGCGGTTTGTTGTCCAATAATTGAGCGCTTTGGTATTACCAGTGGCGCTGTGCCTACTGCCTGTTTCTTTGGTGCAGTAATATCAGTCGCTTTACCGCCTGCGGCTTTCTGTTTTTTTTGATTCATCTCCCCTACTCCCTCATGAACTTAGACGATCCCATTTGTTCTCATAGTACTTTATACATCGTCAAATTGTAAAATTTATTAACGCTCATGCTTTTTCATATATACTTGGATATATATGCGTATATCCGACGTGGTTATTGAACAGTTGCTCAAAGAGAGTGGCAGGGTTTCTGCCGAGCAGCTCAAAGAGCTGCGGGAACAAGCAGCGAGCGACAAAAAACCGCTCCAAGATATTGTTATCCGCTCCAACGTATTAACCGAGATAGAGCTAACCCAGCTCTACGCTCATGAGATTGATGTGCCATTTGCTGAGTTTACCCCTGGCAGTGTCCCCCGCGAAACACTCCAGCTTATTCCTGAACACGTGGCACGCCAATATCGCACAGTAGCCTTTGAAGTCGACCAAGACGGCGTAGTGTATGTCGCCATGGAAGACCCCGACGACATCCAGGCCATTAACTTTTTGCAGAAGCAATTAGGCAAGCCAATCCGCGTGCATATTGCGCCAACGTCTACTATCGAATCGGCCATTGACCAATACAGCGGTAACAATGTTAGCACCGAGCTAGCTAAGGTGATCGCCGTCGAAAACAAGGAGCCCGTCGAAGAAACTGTAGCCGAAGAAGAGGTCGCCGAGGATTCGCCGATTGCCCAAACTGTCAACTTAATCATCGACTATGGTGTTAAGACCCGCGCCAGCGACATCCACATTGAACCGCGCGAAAATGCAGTCATTGTACGCTACCGTATCGACGGCGTGCTGCGCGAAGCCAACAAGCTACCGCGCCGCGTATTAGCGGCCTTAGTATCACGTATCAAAATTTTGGCCAACCTAAAGATCGATGAACACCGCGCGCCACAGGATGGCCGTTTTAAGGTGTCGATCAATGACCATGTATATGCCCTGCGCGTTTCGACCCTGCCTATCGTCGACGGCGAAAAGGTAGTAATGCGTATCCTTGACGAATCCAGCAAAGCCGCCACCATGGAAGAACTCGGTTACTGGGGCGAGTCACTTAAGCGCGTCAAAGAAGCCATGGTCCAGCCCCACGGTATGATCTTGGTTACCGGGCCAACTGGCTCTGGTAAGTCCACGAGTTTGTTTAGTGCCTTAAGCATCCTGAACAGCCCCACCGTTAACATCAGCACCATCGAAGACCCTGTAGAATACCGCATTGTCGGCGTTAACCAAACCCAGGTCAACCCTGTCGCCGGCATGACCTTTGCCAGCGGCTTGCGCTCACTGCTGCGCCAAGACCCAAACATCATCATGGTCGGAGAGATCCGCGACCGCGAAACTGCCGACCTAGCAGTACAGGCCGCCCTAACTGGGCACTTGGTATTTAGTACGCTACACACCAACAACGCCGCTACCTGTCTGCCGCGTCTGCTCGATATGGGCATCGAGCCATTCCTGATCGCTAGCACTGTGCGCATCGTGATTGGCCAGCGCCTAGTCCGCAAACTCTGCCCCGTTTGCCGCGAAGAATACAAACCAGACGATGGTGCTCTCGACCGCATTAAAGAAACGTTTAATCTGCACCACGAGGCCGACTTTGCCAGGGTCCATGAACTCGAAAAGCAAGCCCTAGAGACCGGTGTTGGCGCCAAAGATACCGAAAAGAAAGCCACAACTTCTACAGCCGAACTAAGCTCCAACGAAAAAGAAATCGTCAGACTCTGGAAAGCCCACGACCAAGGCTGCGAGAACTGCAACCACACTGGCTACAAAGGTCGCATGGGCATCTACGAAGTCCTAAAGAATGACGAGATCATTCAAAAACTAATCGTCAACAACGAAACCAGCGAGAACATCGAAGCCGAAGCAATTCGTGACGGCATGGTTACCATGCACGTAGATGGATTTATAAAAGCGCTCCGCGGTCAAACAACCGTCGAAGAAATTATGCGCGTAACAACTTCTGAGGGATAAGTAGGCCATGCCAGATTTTACGTTTACCGCCCGCGCCCGTGACGGCGGCATCCAAAAAGGAACAATTAGTGCGCACGACCGCGATGCCGTGATCTCTACGCTCCGCTCACGCTCATTACAACCGATCGTGGTCAAAGCAGCCAACGCCAAGGGCGGCTTTAATATGAACATTAACTTGCCTGGTTCAGGAGCGGTCAAATCCAAAGACCTGGTAATCTTTACCCGGCAGTTCTCGACTATGGTCAACGCTGGCGTGCCAATTTTGCGCTCGTTAACTATCCTAAAAGAACAAAGCCAATCGCCAATGCTCAAAAAAATCCTGGAGCAAGTAACCGCCGACGTCCAGGGCGGCAATAGCCTCAGCGAAGCCTTGGGCAAGCACCCCAAGGCCTTTACGCCTATTTATGTCAACATGGTCCGTGCTGGCGAAACCGGCGGTATTTTGGACAAAGTCCTTGACCGTTTGGCTTTCCAGCAAGAAAAAGACGCTTCGATCAAAAGCAAAATCCGTGGCGCCATGGTATACCCAGCAGTTATCTTTACGGTTACTATGCTGGCATTCTTCGTATTGATGACCTTTATCGTGCCAAAGATCGGTGCGATCCTGACGTCACTCAGTGCCGGTACCGCCAAACTGCCCGTCTATACCAGAGCCCTACTATCGTTGAGCCACATGATGAAGCAGCCGCTGTTTATTGTTGCCTTCATTGTCGGCGTGCCTTTCATTTTTATTATGTTCCGGCGCTGGACCAAAAGCCCTGCGGGACGGTACAAATGGCACAGCTTTTTGCTGCGCGTGCCGGCGGTGCGTGACATCATCGTCAAAACCGCAATCGCACGCTTTGCCCGCATTTTTGCATCGCTCATGGGCTCTGGCGTTAACATCGTAGAAGCCATCGAGACCACAGCTGGTGCGATCGGCAACGCCGTTATCGAAAAAGAACTGCTTGACTGTTCCAAGGCCGTCCAGGCCGGTAGCCAGCTATCCGTAGAGCTACAAAAGAGCAAGCACTTCCCGCCAATCGTGTCCCAGATGTTAGCCGTCGGCGAAGAAACCGGTGAGACCGACACCGTTATTATCAAGGTTGCCGAGTTTTACGAAGGCGAAGTTGACACCGCCGTCGGCGCCATCTCGTCAATCATCGAACCAGTCACTATCCTGCTACTGGGCGGCATGGTCGGCACCATCGCCCTGAGTGTTTTTGGCCCGATCACCCAGCTATCGAGCAGTGTCCACGGCTAAAGATCGTTAATTTATTGACATCGTTTTAAGCATAAGCAATAATTAGAGCCATATAAACAAGCTAAAAATACAGCTTATTTAAAGAAAGGGTGAGAATAAAAAATGCGCAAGAAACTCAACTCGAAGGGCTTTACGCTGATCGAATTGCTTATCGTGATTATCATCATCGGTATCTTGGCTGCTATTGCATTCGTTGCATATAGCGGTGCACAGAACAAGGCACACAAGGCTAGTGCCCAGTCAACTTTGTCTGAGGTTAAGAACAAGCTTGGCGAATACTACGCCGACCACAACACTTACCCAGCAACTATCGGTGACGTCGACAACTGGCTTAACAGCTCTGAGGGCGGCAACAACTCTTCGTTGTCTACTACCTTCACTAGCGCCAACAACTACACCTACAGTGTTACAGCCAGTGGCTGTGGTGACACCGTAGCAAGTGGTGGTGCTATCACCGCTGGCTCAAGCGCTTGTACTGGCTTCAGTGCAGTCGCCAAGGGTACCATCTGGGGTGGAGCAACTCCAGCTGATGACATTACTGTCACCAACTAGCATCTAGCTTCATAAAGCTCGTAAACCGCTTGGGCAAAAGCTCAAGCGGTTTTATAATACAAGCAAGATGAAGACTGGGACAGCTATGAGTCTGAGTGACGATGACCGGCAAGACAGTAGGGGATTT
>CBJLZK010000093.1:0-4533 GCA_966427515.1 uncultured bacterium
ATTTATGACGACCATCACCCCTGGTACTCTCTCGGTATACCAGGCTAAGGACACTATTTTCCCCAATGAATGTTCGGTACAGGTGACAACACCATATAGTGTTAATTCTAGCGGAACAGTCGAAGCCATTGTGATGGTAACGAGTGGTGAATCGATTGGCTATACCTATTACGACTCTATTGGCGCAACTGGTTTTAATGGCCCAGGTAGTACGAGCGACACGTCTTACTTCCGGTTGCCGCATCTTCCAGGCGGCGGAAACTACACTATAACGGTCAAACTGGTAGAAGTAAGTTCACCGGGCACAGTCTTTGCTACGACCTCAGCGATTAGTAGCGGCTGCAGCTAACGTTTTGCCGTCACTTTAGTACCCATCTGAGTCTCTGTTGTGAATAGTCTAGTAATGGACAATAACTGGGGTGCCGATAGGCGCCCAGCTGTAGATCCAGGCGCCATCACTTACAGGTACGCCAACACAGCCATGTGAGCTGTTGACGTTGCCAAAATAATAGCTTGGCCGCCAGTAATTGCCGTGGATGGCATAATCACGGTAGAAGTAGTTGACCCAAGGTACGGCTGGCTGGTAGTAGCGGGTGCCGTTCAGGTTTGAACCATACATATCTTGGCTAGCGTACTTGGCGTAGATGGCAAAACTGCCAGTGATTGTTGGAGTGCCCGTGGCGCCAGCAGAGACGAGGAAGGTGCGCACCAGTTGGCCTTGGTCGTAGGTGTACATGCGTAAGGTGGACAGATTAACCTCGATCCACTTACCACTAGTAGGGGCATTGACAGTTTGGTAGGAGGTGTATTGGACGGGCAAGGTAACCTGTGCCCCCTTGGCCTGGGGCAAAGAAGATACCAATGAGTCGATAGCTGATTGGCTGGCTGTAACGGTTTGGCCCTTGGTACCGTTTTGGATAACTTGGCCAGTGCTACTTAGAACGATCCGGCTTTGCGGGGCTTGGTAATGACTAGACGCAAGGTTAGCCAAGTAATCCTTAACCTTGCCAGCATCTACACTAAAGCTTGGGTTGCCAGATCCCTGGTTAATTACAATCCAGCTACCAATATCTTTGGAATTTGGCGTGACGGCCTGGCTGCCTGCCGTAATAGTAATGTGCTGGTTAAGCACGCTGTTTAACTGAGTTTTTAGATTTGTGAGCGAAGTGTCATTTTGGGTTGGTGGCAGGGTGGTCATATGTAAAACCAAAGGGCCTGTCCGCATACTTGTAATAGTATCTAGTAGTGTCTTAGCAGCGTTGTCTAGCCCGTATTGCTTGCCGTTTGCGCCGCCAGTAACTTGTACGGTACCGTCGTTGATACTTAAATTAGCGTTTTGAGCTGGCACTGTAACAATACTCACATGCCGTGCGATAAAAGCGGTCTGCGCAGCCGGGTCGGTGGTGATATGTAGGGGCACGATCATTGGCTGCCACCAGGCGAGCGTGTGCGCCCAGCCGTGCTGCTTGGCCCGCATGGCCTTAATGGTAGCGGCAGCGTCAACCCGCATACCAGCATCGGTAAGTGCATATGACTTAGTGCTGCCGTCTGGATAGCTGATAGCTAGCCGGTAATTGGCTGCGTCCCGCTGAATGGTTTGCTGCAAGCTTGCATCACTTGCACGGCCCTGGAGTTGGTTGTGACCAAGTGTAAAAGTGGCGGTGCTTAAGTCTCCCACTAACCATACGCCCGCCAAAACGGCGAGGCTGGTTGACCCGATACTCACGAGCCGCTGCCAGTGCAGACGCTGCCACCACGAACGATCAGTAGATACCGCGGGAGCAGTGTCCTCGGTCTGCTTATGACTTTGCTTTTTCATTTTTTCCACCGGTCAAGGTCTATGCCTAGTATAGCGTGCTTTGGCCTGAAAATGTAAAAAATACCATAAGCTTTTAGCTAAGCTATGGTAGATATCTGGTCTACTGGTACGGCAGTTTGGACTAGGGGTAGAGGCACAACATTATCTGGCGGGCCGTTTTCTTCCTCTATGCCCAATACAGCCAAGGCTTCGAATTGACTGGCAGACAGAGCTACAGTCTCGGTAGGATGTTGAGTTAGCCTAAGGACCTGGAACATGGCCCTAATAAAAGCATCAGCGGGAACGGTACGCCCCTCCAACTTAGTCCAAAGGTCCACAAGGTAATTCTCGAGTTGGTCAGTCCTAACGACATCGCCGCCTGCCGGTGACTGTCCCGCCTGCAAAGCTTTGCCCATCCAAAACGCTACGTCATGCCCGTCTGGTAAGCTTCCGTAGTCTTCGTACCGCTCGCTCATTTGTCCTTATTTTGGCCTATAACGGGGGTGTTGTTCAACAATTGTTCGCCTATTTGTGACGAAGTCGACATTTTCTTGGGGCAGTTTTGACAGGGTATAATAGCAACATGCAAATTATCAGTAGCCTCCGCGAGGCCGAAGCGGCTTTGGAGCCATTTTGGCCGACCAACCTGAGCCGCCATGCCTATACCACCGAATATATTGAGCGGTTTATGGATACTATTGGTAATCCACAAGACCGGGTGCAGGTAGTGCATATTGCTGGTACGTCGGGCAAGACGTCGACGGCGTACTACGTGGCTTCGTTGTTGCAACAAACAGGCAAAAAAGTAGGGCTCATGACCTCGCCGCATATCGAGGGGGTTAATGAAAGGGTGCAGATCAACCTGAAGCCGCTGCCCGAGAAAGAATTTTGTGAAGAGTTAACAGTCTACATGAACCTTATCAAAAAGAGTGGACTGACCCTAACATATGCCGAGATTCTGTATGGGTTTGCTTATTGGGAGTTTGCCAGGCACAACGTTGACTATGTGGTGGCCGAGGTTGGTATGGGCGGCTTGCTGGACGCCACTAACATTGTTAACCGTGAAGACAAGATTAGCGTCATTACTGATATCGGGCTGGATCATACCCATGTGCTTGGTGACACCCTGGCGGAAATCGCAGAGCATAAGGCTGGCATTATCAGATTGCATAATGCAGTTTTTTGCCATCCGCAAGGTGACGAGGTAATGGCTGTAATCCGCCACCAGGCAGAGCATAAACAGGCTGACCTGCATATCGTTGAGCAAGACGAGCGGACACCTACATTTTTGCCACTATACCAACAACGCAATTTTAGCTTAGCGCTCGAAGTGGTGAATTTTGCTCTAGAGCGTTCGGGCGAAGCTCCCTTAAGCCCAGAACAAAGCCTGGCTGGGGCCAAAGTGCATATCCCTGGCCGTATGGAGCTGTTCGAGCGGGGCGGCAAGCGCGTTATCTTGGATAATGCTCATAACGCCCAAAAACTACACGGCCTAAGCACTGCGCTCCAAGCTCAGTTTCCAGACACACCGATAGCGGTAATGGTGGCGTTTGTCGAAACGCAAGGCCGTGACATTTCGGAAATGGTAGCAGAGCTACGTTTTGCCGCGCATTTGATTGTGACCTATTTGCCCCCGGGCCAGCGAATGCACAAGAGCCGTGATCCGCAAGAGATTGCTGGCGCCGCCAAAGCTGCAGGTATCGGATCTGTCGAAATTATCGAAGACCAAAAAACAGCATACCAGAGCCTGCTGGAACGCCCAGAGCCCCTGGCAATCGTGACTGGTTCTACGTACCTCTTGGAATACGTACGGCCCATCGTCGTGCGCGGCTAAGCGCATGTAAAGTGCTTAAGCCCACACTCAGCCTAGCCCTTGGCTGGTACACTTTTGCCGTTAACTATAGCCATAACCGTTTTCGGGCTTAAAAACGAACGTCTAACGAGGTAAAATAAACATAACCATGAACGAACAAGAACTCGCAGCAGTTAAAGATTACGTCCGTGCCGCTAATTACCTAACAGCTGCGCAAATTTTCCTTCAGGATAACTTCTTGATGGAACGGGATCTGACATTTGATGATGTTAAACCACGGTTGCTGGGCCACTGGGGTTCCGGCCCTGGGGTGAACTTTTTGTATGCCCATCTAAATCTGCTGGTTAAGCATCACAACCAAGATATGATGTTTGTGCTGGGCCCAGGCCATGCCTTTCCATCTTTGCAGGCCAATTTGTTTATGGAAGGTACGCTCAGCAAATATTACCCAGAGGCTTCACAGTCAATTGATGGTATCAGCTACATTTGCAGGCAGTTTAGCTGGCCCTACGGATTTCCCAGTCACAGCAACCCTGGCACTCCAGGCGTGATTCTGGAGGGCGGCGAACTTGGCTATTCCTTGGCAACGTCGTACGGAGCCGTCCTAGACAATCCAAACCTGATGGTAACGTGCCTTGTTGGTGACGGCGAAGCCGAGACTGGCCCTACGGGCGGTGCTTGGCATCTGAACAAATTGGTAAATCCAAAGACTAATGGCGTGGTTCTACCTGTTTTGCACCTGAATGGTTACAAGATCTCGGCACCGACTGTGTTCGGTAGGATGAGCAACTACGAATTAATGGCGCTATTTAGCGGCTACGGCTATCACCCACGGATTGTCGATGCTACAACTGCCGAGGATCCGCACAAAGAGATGGCAGAAGCCTTGGAGTGGGCCTACCAGCTTATTCAGGAAGTCCGC